>JACQXD010000219.1 GCA_016208875.1 Nitrospirota bacterium | reverse complement strand
TAGCTTTATTTATGCAAGCATATATAGCTGACCGCTGATAGCTGTCTTTACCCCTCACGCCCGCTCCCCTACAAAATTTATTTATTCAAAAATCCCCCTTCATCCCCCTTTGCCAAAGGGGGAATATAAGGACACCCCACAGCAGAGACTGTGGGGTATTGAAAAACTACTAATAAAAAAGCCCGTTGTTTACATCCTATTTTTTTGAAATTATGCTGCGTAAATTTTTGCTTCTCATTGACTTTCAGAGATAAAAAAAGTATTATTTAATTAAGGGAGACTTAAATGTTTGAAAAGTTTACGGAAAGAGGCAGAAAGGTAATAATTTACGCAAGAGAAGAAGCCGAAAAACGTCAGAATGATTACCTTGGAACCGAACACATTCTATTAGCCCTTTTGAGAGAAGATGAAGGGATAATTGCAGCGATAATCAAAAAGATGGGTATTTCAATAGAAGAAGTGCGTATGGAGATAGAGAGAAAACTTCCCTACGGTACAAACGTACTCACATTCGGTGACATTCCGTTCACACCTCGCGCAAAAAAGGTTCTTGAACTTGCAGTAGAAGAAGCAAGGCTTATCGGCCACGGTTATATCGGCAGTGAGCACCTTCTACTCGGTATCTTGAGGGAAGATGAAGGCATAGCAGGCAGGACACTGAGAAGTCTCGGTGCAAACCTTCTTGCTGCAAGGCAGCTTGCAATAAACTTTTCGATGAGGACTCAACCACATACGGTAAGAGAGAGAAGCACGACACCTGCCCTCGATGAGTTTGGAAGAGACCTGACCCAGATGGCCAAAGAAGGCAAGCTTGATCCGGTCATCGGCAGGGAGGATGAGATTGAGCGGGTTCTCCAGATACTCGGGAGGAGAATCAAGAATAACCCTGCGATAATCGGAGAGCCGGGTGTGGGCAAGACCGCTATCGTTGAAGGGCTTGCACAGAAGATTGTACTGGGCGACGTACCCGAGTATCTTATAGGCAGGCGCATCATATCTCTTGACCTCGGCGCCCTCATAGCAGGTACAAAATATAGAGGACAGTTTGAGGAAAGACTGAAGATTGTAATGAAAGAAATCGTTCATTCCGACAACATAATTTTGTTTATAGACGAACTTCATACATTAATCGGCGCAGGTGCTGCAGAAGGTTCTGTAGACGCGTCGAGCATGCTAAAGCCCGCCCTATCCCGCGGTGAGATCCAGTGTATCGGTGCAACAACACCCGATGAGTATAGAAAATATGTGGAAAAAGACGGGGCACTCGAGAGACGGTTCCAACCGATTACCGTCGAACCTCCGTCGGCAGAGGCAACTACGGATATACTGATGGGTCTTAGAAGCAGGTACGAAACCCATCACAGGGTAAAGATAAGCGATGATGCGGTAGCAATAGCATCTAAGCTGTCCGACAGATATATCTCGGACAGATACCTGCCTGACAAGGCAATAGATGTCATAGACGAAACAGGAGCAAGAGTTAAACTTAAACGGTATACTATGCCGCGGGAGATTAAAGACCTTGAACACGATATAGCGAGACTTGCAAGGGAAAAAAATCTATATGTAAAGCTGCATGATATCGAGAAGGCCGCAGCCATACGCAGCGAGGAAGATAAACTCAAAAGACTGCACGAACAGATTCTGAAACAATGGAAAGAAGACCTGAACAAAGAAATTCCGCTTGTTAATGAGGATGATATAGCATATACGGTCTCGAAAATGACCGGTATCCCGCTTCTGAAACTCGAGGAAAAAGAATCCGAAAAGCTTTTAAAGATGGAAGACGTTATTCACAGGAGGATAATCTCGCAGGACGAAGCAATTAAAGCCATAGCAAGAGCTATAAGGAGATCAAGGGCCGGGTTAAAGAGCAAGAAAAAACCTATAGGCTCGTTCTTTTTCCTGGGTCCCACGGGCGTGGGAAAGACCGAACTCGCAAAGGCACTGGCAGGGTTCCTCTTTAATGATGAGAATGCACTTGTAAAAATAGACATGTCGGAGTACATGGAGAGATTCAATATCTCGAAGCTGACCGGTGCGCCTCCGGGTTATGTCGGCTATGAAGAAGGAGGCCAGCTTACGGAAAAGATCAGAAAACGCCCATACTCGGTTGTACTCTTCGATGAGATCGAAAAGGCACATCCCGATGTATTCAATATACTGCTTCAGGTGCTTGACGAAGGTATACTCACGGATAGCTTTGGTAGAAAAGTAGACTTCAAAAATGCAGTGATAATCATGACCTCAAATGTCGGTGCAAGAATAATAGAGAAAGCTACTCCTCTGGGATTTCAGAGAACCGAATCAAAGGACGTCTATCAGAAAATAAAAGATAACGTGTTGATAGAACTCAGGAAAGTATTTAATCCGGAATTTCTTAATCGAGTCGACGAGATCGTTGTGTTCCATCCGCTCGAAAGAGAGCATCTGTTTGCAATCATAGACCTGCTGGTAACCGAGACCAATAAACAGCTTATCGAGCAGGGGCTTGTAATAGAAGTGGACGATGCCGTTAAAGATTGGATAGTAAAAAAATATTATCAGCCGAACTACGGTGCAAGACCTATGAGAAGGGCTGTTCAAAAAGAGATAGAAGATCCATTATCGGAAGAGCTTCTAAAGGGCAGATTTAAAGGGGTTAATAAAATAAGGGTTGTTCTGGAGGCTGAAACGCCAGTCTTTATCGATGCCGAAGAAGTTCAGGTACTTTCCGGCGTGAATTAGTCTGAAGAATTTAGCTGAAAGCCGTTAGCTGTCAGCTTTCGGTAAGTATCAAAAAATATAACACCGTATTTTTAATTCTAAATTCTAACTGTGAGTTTTAAATATTGAAAAGTAAAAAATTAATACTGATAATTCTGTTTCTTGCAGGATTATTTTTAATTGCATCTTTTATAACCGGGCGTGGAACAAAAGAACGCCTGACTATTGCAGCCGTCGACTCTCCATCTCCCGATATTGAACTTATAGATTCTGCAAGTGGAAAGAAAGTGTCTACTTCGGAGCTCAGAGGTAAGGTCTTATTCATCAATTTCTGGGCAACGTGGTGCGAACCATGTCAAGAAGAGGCACCATCCATAGACAGGCTTTTCAGACATTTTCTTAATGAACAGGGATTCGTCATGCTGACGGTCCTTTTTAGAGATGATGCTCAAAATGCAATCGGTTATCTGAAACAAAACGGATTCAATTTTCCGATTATGATCGATCCTGATGGAAAAGCAGCCAGGGACTTCGGGCTAACAGGTGTTCCTGAAACATATATAGTCGATAAAAAAGGCATACTCAGAGAAAAGGTCATCGGCCCTGCCCCGTGGGACTCTGCGGATGCAGTGGCGTTAATTTCAAAACTACTTAAGGAATAGCACTATTCGCATGGGAAAACCGCTCCCTCCATCTCCTTCGCTTCTATTTGCCGGAATTCTTTACAGCAACAATGCCTACCTTGAGAAGGTAAAAGAGATTCTGATAGATTTATTCGGTACTGCCCTTTTCGAGACCTCTCCGTTTCAATGGGAATATTCTGACTATTATGCGAAAGAACTCGGTCCGCATATAATGAGGTCTTTTCTCTTTTTTAAAAACCTTATAAGCCCTGAAGATATTGTTGATATCAAACTCAAGACAAATGATATAGAAGATTCGATGTCGGAGGATGGGAAACGAAAAATAAATCTTGACCCCGGTTATCTGACGCTTTCTAACGTAGTCCTCGCAACTACAAAAAACTATTCCCACCGGATTTATCTAGGAAAAGGGATATACGGCGAGGTAACCCTTATCTATAAAGGCAAAACTTTTGTGCCGCATATCTTTACCTACGCCGATTATCGGGATAAAAACTGCATCGAGATGTTTTTGAATGCAAGGGAAAAGTTAAAAGGTCTTAATTATCCCTGAATAAGACGTGATGATTTTACCCTTATCGGATACCACTTTTATGTCAAGACGCCACTTGCCGCCTTTATGAAATGGAATAAGAATTCCGGTAACGACAGCCTCTGCGCTATTACTCACAACAATAAAATCAGCATTAGCTTTTGAAGCAAGCTGCTTTCTGAATTCCCCGGCCATTGCCCTTCCCTTTGCAGAAGGATTTCCCCTGAAGTCCGTAAAATCCTCGATCATGACGGTTTTAATACCTCTTCTTACTACCTCCTCTGCAATAAAGCCTGCAATACGTTTGAGTTTTTGGATGTATTCTTTCGGCAGTACGGGATGCTGTCTCTTCTCGGCTGAATGAGAACTTATAGAAAATAAAATGACGAGACCGGCAAAGACAACTACTCCGAGCGCAAGCCTGATAAAAAGAGAAGATACGCTGTTATCCGACCTCAAGATAAATTTAAACATCAAGGACCGGGTATATTGTTTAATGACTATTTCTTTATCTTCTTTTTCTTCTCTGCAATATTTTTCTTTGTGACTTTCTTTTTTGACGCCTTCTTGCCGGGTTTTGATTTTTTCGAAGCAGATGTCTCTTCCATCTCCACCCCGCAGCAGTAGATAGGGCTTAATTGTGTTTCAGGCATCTCTGTAACAACAATCTCGCAACCGCATTGGTCGCACTCATACGTTACTACCTTTGCCATAACTATTCCTCCTTTGTCTGTTGAATTTTAAGCACATTGTATCAACACTATTTTTTTTGTCAAGTTTATACTTATGACAACGGCAGTGCTTCATCTATAAGCATAACAGGGATTCCGTCTTTTATCTGATATATCAGACTACACTGTTTGCATATCAAGCCGTCTTCCCTTTCCGTCAAAGTCAAACCTCCTTTGCATTTAGGGCAGCAAAGGATTTCGAGTAATTCTTTATTCATTACCATCGTATTTATTTCACCTCCCCTTTTACCTTGAATACAAAATCATAGTTCAATAAATCTTCCCACTTGTATCCTTTTAGCGTTGAACGCGTATCATCACCGTCTCCGTAAGGATTACCGGGAATAAAAAACCAATTAACTATCGCCTCACCGGAATGTCTGAGTATAATCCAGTATCTACCGGTCTTCAGGATAGGCATCGGCTCTTTTCCCTTTGCAAATGCAAACTCAACCCAGTAATAACCGGCCCGGGATTTTATACCGCTCAGAGAAACAGGCAAGGATCTTTCGCCGGAAAAACCGGGCTTTCCATTTTCATCCCTTACGACATCAATATAAATAGTTCCGTCGCCTCCGAATTTTCGCATGGCGAGAGAAATATTCCGGAGGGTCATGGTGTCCCCGATAGTAAATGCCTGCGCATAAACATAGCGGGATGTAACATACTCGGCAGTCTCCTTATCGAACACCCTCGTTGCCTCATTACCGATAGTATTATAAACATCCACAAGATTCGGAAACTCTGTATTCCCGAATTCGATTATCCCCTTCTCTTTTGACGGAGGGATGGGCTTGACCGGTTCCGGCTCGGGTACTAATGTCGGAGGTTCGGCTGCAGGAACCCTCGCGATAAGGTAATTACTCATCATATATGACTTCGGTGCGATTACAGCAGTCTTTAATTTAATATCCGTATTGTCGGTATCGAAGACTGCCTCGATATTTTCGCTATATACAGGTAAATACGGCAATGCCGACCATGAATCGTTTATATCCTTTGAATCAAGCCCATGCGTTTGTTTGATATGCCTCGTTGACGTAAACTGTCTCGACTGCTGTGGGTCATAAGAAAGCCAGCCTAAATCAGGAAAGAATATCTCCATCCATGCATGGCCTCCCTGTCCTGTGTCCTGCACCAAAAAGCCGTTCTCGACAGGAACCTTCCATTGACGTTTTAAGGTCATGCCGCCGACAATCCTTGAAGGAATGCCGGCCGCCCTGAGCAGTGCCATAGATAAATGTGCAAAGTTCTGACAATTTCCCTTACCTGTTTTTAATGAATATAATGCATCATATTGCGGCGGGTTGTAGGTATACTTTACATTATCCGATACCCAGTTCAGAATGGCATTCACTGCATCCCGGGCCGATACTGCGTTGCCTGTCAGCTTTTTTGAAAGGGCAATAATATCTTCATTGTCGCTCTGGACCATAAGGGTCGGCTTAAGAAATACTGTACTTTCTTTAGAGACGTCTCTGAACGGAAACGATGCCTTGCTCTCCATATCCCGAAGCTCGGCCCTTATTGCAGTATTAAATGAAACAGTAACCGAGGCATTCTGCATCAGATTCTCCCAGTTTACTTTCTTAAACCTGTTGCCGAATCTATCCGTGTCGTCAACTACCGATTTTGGTTCCGGGTTGAATCTAACTTTTAATTCGTCTAAACGTTGGGATGTTGCCTTATTAGAAAATTCGGTTGGGATCGCAAACCTGAATGTAAGCTTCTTTACGGTTGAGTCAACGCTGAAATTAATTTGCTGTGACACCCTTATTCTGCTCTCCAAATTACCGTCGAGGATAAGGGTTTTTGCCGAACACGGCAGAGGTAAAAACAAAGTAAAAAGGATTATTCCTAAGATTAAGAGGCTGGATGCCGAAGAAACACAATTACAACACCTTTTCTCCACAGACGAATCCGCCGGAGGCGGAAAAAAATTAATCCATTCTCTTACCGCGGTGAATACGTTCATGGTAGCTACAATTTTACCACAAACATAATCCACTTTATCTTTTCAAAAGCCTCTTAACGGTATCTTCATAGATTATTTCTCTCTCGCCTATGGCTATGATTTCAAGAAAGGAAAAAACTTCACGATAAATAATGCGATATTTTCCAAGCCTGTAACTTCTAAGTCCTTCAAGTTCATCCTTCAAAATCTTACCGCTTGTCGAATTCACGGCTATTTCCCTTAGTCCTGCCTTGATCTTTCGCTTTACATCGGGATGCAGAGTTCTGAGGAATGAGAGCAGTTCGGATGGTATTTTGAGATGTTTTTTTATCAACCTATCTCTTTTAGAAGCTCGTCTAAAGTATAAGACTTTGCCTTTTTAATACCTTTCAATCCCTTTTTTATATCAGCCATCAAATCGCGGCTCGATTTTATCAAAAGTGTCTCCTTCCAACCCTCGAATTCATCCAGGCTTACAATGACAGCTGAAGGACGGCCGTTTCTTGTTATAACAACCTCTTCGTCCGTAGAGTCAACCTTTTCAATAAGTTTACTCAGGTTTGCCTTAACTTCATACAAAGGTAGTGTTTTCATCCGTCACCTCCATGACCAGAATTATGACTATAATAACATTCCGACTTTATCTTGTCAAACAATTAACGACAAAAAATATAGCAAGAGTTTATCCGGGTGGGTTTAATTTAATGAAGTAAACTAAGACGGCAGTTTTGGGGTTGGGGCAAGGGCGTTTATCCCTTGCCCCGTTTAATTTACCTTAATACAAACGCAACCTTTGCACCGGAAAGGAATCCTGCTTTTTGATTTGCGGAAAAGACCGTTACCGCATCGTCATCGGATATCTGGAGGTCTGATGGTGAAACAGTTCCTGTGGCCTTAATGATCAACGGGTTCTTTGTGCCTCTTTGTTCAAGTGCTGCCTTTGCCTTATCAATGGTATTTGTATATTCACCGCAGCCCTGCTCAACAAGCACCTTCTGACTAATTTTTGAAGGGTCATAAAGTACTTCACCCTTTTGAGTAAATATCCTGTTGATCAAGGCCGGTCTGAAGCCCTGATCCGTAGCGTCAACGATAAGACCGTCATATTTTTCTTCGAGGGCTATCGATTTATGCTTATATGCAGGCTGCGGCTCCAATAATTCTTTTTTCACATCGGGTTTTAATATTTTTGCATAAAGGGTATCGGCAAAACTGCCGGGCCCTGTCATACCCACCTTCATTACCACAAGGGCTATCTCGTCTTCTCTGCTATATTCCTTATGGACAACCTGAGCGCCTTTTACAAAACCTGCCACGGCCGCCCTTACTATATCGTATTTGAGTTCTGCATCCTTTACCAGTGAATCGCCGACAACTGCAACTCCATCCAGAAACTCGGCTAACTTTCTATATGCCAGCACCTCTGCCGCTCTTTCGGCAGTCAGCCTTTTCTGTCCCTGACTAACGGCATCGGCCTTTGGAAGGCCCTCGGCCACAACAAGGATATAACCGTTTACAAATGCATCTGTCGGTGATTGCGTAACAGAAAGTTTCTGTTCTTTCAACCAATCATTTGCCTTTTGAAATTTCTCGTCTATCTGCGATGACGTAGACGTCTGCTCCTCACCTACGGCAATATTCGCAGCAAAAAAAACAAAACATGCAAGTAAAATCATTAAAACCTTTTTCATAACATTAACCTCCTTTATTAGCTGATAGCTTAGAGCTAATAGCTGATAACTTAATATATATTCATCTTCTGTCTTAAGACCCTTATGGCAAGTAATGCCTCGGCACCATCAACAGCATCCTCTATTCTGAACTCGCCCGAAAGCTCCCCTTCCATAATACTCCGCGTTGTCAT
>JACQXD010000016.1 GCA_016208875.1 Nitrospirota bacterium | reverse complement strand
TTGAGGCTTCAACAATCAACTGTTCATCGATGACCCTATATTCATGGCCGAAACCGCCTAAAAGAGCTGCCGTTGCCATGCTGTTGATCAATCTCGGAATGCCACCGGAATACATATGAAGTGCCTTTAGTGCCTCCTCCGAAAAGAGCATATCTTCTCGACCTCCGACTTTTAGCCTGTGTTCGACATATCCTTTAATCTCATCTTCGCTAATCGGTCCCAGATGATAAAAAAGACCGATTCGCTGCTTAAGAGGAAGGTAGGCCTTATGGTTTAATCTGCGCCTTAGATCGGGCTGCCCGACAAGTATAAGGCTTAAAAGATTTGTATCATCGAGCTGAAAATTCGTAAGCAGCCTTATCTCTTCAAACGTCTCTTTGTTGGGAATGAGTTGTGCTTCGTCTATAATTATAACCGGGGTATTTCCTGCCTGATAATCTTCGTATACCTTAGAATAAATCGCATCGAGAAGGTCATCCTTGAAGTTGTTCGGGATATCGATATCAAAACGTTTAGCGACTGTTCTGAGAAACTGGGAAGGAGTTAGTCTGGGGTTAATGATAAGGATGATCCTGTGTTTTTCTCCAAGCGAATCTATCAGTGCCCGCGTAAGAGTCGTTTTTCCACACCCGACATCTCCGGTCAGGAGAACCAATTCCTTTTCCTCCACGGCATATTGCAGCCTTGCAAGCGCCTCCTCGTGCGTCCTGCTCATAAAAAGAAATTTGGGATCGGGTGTTTTGGTAAAAGGTCTGAGCCTCAGTCCATAAAACTCCTCAAACATTGACACCACCCCCCTTTACCTTTTGTTTTATTACGGATTCCTCTATAAGGGCATCTATATCTATGACCATTATAACCTCATGTTTACCTATCTCGGCTGCACCGGCAAAACCCCGAAACCCGGAAAAATATTCTCCGAGAGACTTGATAACTATTTCGTGCTGCCCGAAGAGCTCGTCGACAATCAAACCATGCTTTCTATTTCCGACTCCTACAACCACGGCAAAAGATTTCTCGGATTCGTCCTGCGATATGCCGAAGATCCTTCCGATGTTTGTCATAGGAAGGATTTCCCCTCTCAGGTTATATACTTCCTTTCCCTCTACCGTCTGAATATCCTCTTGCATTATAACGAGTGTTTCGGATATGGAACTCAAAGGTATTGCAAACTTCATAGCACCTATCCTGATAAGCAGTGCCTTAACAATGGCAAGGGTTATGGGAATAGTCAAGGTAACCGTAGTACCTTTATATCTTTCCGTATCGATCTCGGCAAATCCCCCGATGGCGGCAAGTTTTTCCTTTACCACATCCATGCCGACACCGCGGCCCGAGACTTCGCTTACCACATCCTTTGTGCTGAATCCAGGGGTAAATATGTAATCTATAATCTCTTTTTCATCGAGTTTTATATCCGTCTCAAGAAGTCCCATTGCAATCGCCTTATTTTTTACCCTTTGAATATCAATCCCGCCCCCGTCATCTTTAACCTCGATAATAACGTGATTGCCACGTTGAGATGCCTTCAGAATTATGGTTCCTGATTCCCTCTTCCCTCTTTTCTTCCTTTCATCTGCAGGCTCTATACCGTGGTCAATGGCATTCCTTACAAGATGCATAAGCGGATCTATAACCTCTTCTGCGATATATTTGTCTATCTCCGTGTCTTCACCGTACATAATGAGCTCTATGTGTTTTCCTATCTCTCTCGAATATTTTCTGATGACCTGTGCAAGTCTCGAGAATATCTGTCCGATGGGTACCATTCTTATCTCAAGTACCTGGTTCTGTAGTTCGGAAAGTCTCTTTTCAAGTGTCTGTGAGATTTTATGGACATCTATGACAAGCGGCGAATGTCCGTAGGTCTCGACCAGTTCCTCCCCTATCCTTCTTACAGCTCCCTTTGCAAGTGTGAGTTCACCGATAGTATTAAGGATCCTGTCCAGCTTTTCTATATCAACCCTTACAGTCGTAGTTGTGCTTTTCAGCGTGGTATCCTGATTTTTTTGAGGCTGTGGTACAGCCTCAACCGCCTTTGGACGGATTATATTCTCTATATCAAAACCTATTTCTTCTCTCAGTTTTTCGATCGGTTGGCCGCTTCCAAACATAAGATTAAAACCTATAGAATCCGGAGGAACATTCGACGAGGTCGGCAGTGTGGATATAAGCTCACCCTTTGATTTTATCAGTCTCGTAAGCCCTTCGAGCGATTTATCGAAATCCGCAAGAGAGAAGACGGCCTTTGCGAGATAAACGCCTTTACCCTCATGGATATTTACCTTCAATCTATGTTCTTCATACTCCGACAAAACCATAAGCATGGATTCATCGATCAGTCCTTTAAGATCGGGGCCCTTTGCCTTGCCGGATAGAGAATTTCTGAATACCTCTATATTCTTTAGATGGCCGGATACGTCCTGATCCTTTCCCTTGCCGAGACCCTCTACGAGCGACCTTAGTATATCGATATTAGTGAATAGAAACCTCACGACCTCATCGGATACATCAACCTTACCCAGCCTTATCTCATCTAGCAGGGATTCGAGTGCATGGCTGAGATCCGATATACCCTGATGGCCGAAGAGTCCCGATAGCCCCTTAAGTGTGTGAATAGAGCGGAATAATGCGTTGATCGTATCCGGATTAAGTCCTGTCTGACACGTATCCTGTATCTCGATGATCAGCCTGCCCGATTCTTCAAGCAGATCTTCTGCCTCGGCTATAAACTCCTGTTTTGATGAACTCATATGTTCAGCGTCTTTCTTATGATCTCTTGAAGTTCCTGTGCCTTGAAGGGCTTTGTCACATAAGCGGTAGCACCGAGTGCCATGCCTCTTTTTTTGTCCTCTTCGCTCCTTTCGGTGGTGACTATTATCAGAGGGATGTGACTGTATCTCGGATTACTTTTGACAAAATTTATCAATTCAAGCCCGTTTATATCGGGCATGTTGATATCCGTTACTACTAAATCGAAATCCTGAGAAGGGAGAAGTTTTAAGGCGTCGAAACCTGTGGTAGCCTCAATAACATCAAAGTCACCAACCTCTTCTATAACAGCCCTTATCAGGGACCTGGTAGTTGCCGAGTCCTCGACGACGAGAATGGATTTCACATAACCCTCAATAAAAAAAAATCAAAATTCAAAACTAAAAATTCACAGTTATGGTTCGACAAGCTCACCATGACTTTGTCATTCTGATCCTGTCGAAGGACATTAATTTTACTTTTTGCATTTTAAATTTTAAAAAGGACATAGTCAATGAATTCTAACAAATACCAATAAAAAAAGCATCATGTATTGGTCTTATTCTCCATCTTCTTCTGCATCTCCTGCAGCCGGCGCTGAAGCAATGATTTTTCGAGGGCAAGACCTGCCTGACTTACAAATATCTCGAGTCCTTCCGTTTCGGCAATAGCCTCGCCTGTAGGCAGATTGTCACAGTAAAGTATTGCAGCAACATTGCCTTCTGCAATTATGGGATATATGGCAACTTCCACAGGCCAACCTCCGCCGATTTCAGTCATCATAAACTCGGTGACCTTATCCTTCTCCATAGGCCCCCTGTATGAATGAAGTTCATTCACTATTCTTGTAAGGAATGGACTGTCTTTTAAGGGAAGAACCTTCTCTCTTATCTTTTCATCCGCCCGTTCAATCTCGAGCCCGAATTGACCGAGACCTACAATCTCATCTGTTCCGGTCATAAACAGGATGCCTCTCTGGAAAATATCGCTTGCAAATCTAAGTATAAGAAGCGTTATCTCGGAGGTTGAATTGGGGAATCTTAATTCCTGTGTAAGAGACCTCAGGGCAGTGATATCTTTTCTCTCGGCAGCAGGCTGGCCCGTCCAGTCCGTTTCCCACCCTCCTTCCTCACCGTCACCTTGCAATTCTTCTTTTGGAATGAACTCCTGCTGGCCGGACTCGTCGTACACCCTTGCGCCTTCCATGAGGAGATACTCGGGGCTGATGCCTTTCGATACCTCCCATCCCTGGTCTTCAACCTCTATCTTGCCTTCTATATCAAGGTCATCAAGTTCGAACTGGAAATTACCGTCCTGCCAGAGCAGGAGGTGATAGACAACCTTCTCTATCCTTTTTTTTGCAACCCTATCTAATACATCCCTGTTGACAGCACCGAAATCGAAGAGTATCTCGGCAATCGACTTGGTAGGCAGCTTTTTTTTACTTCCGCGGACATCTGTAAAACCGATTCTTTTATCGCATTGCCGTGTAAAAGGTCATGACCGATAGTTCCACCGGCTGCATTGCTCTCTGCCCTGACAACCAGACCGTTCTTGAACACGATCATCGCACTGCCGGCCGATCCGTTGATCACGAGCGTTCCGGTTTTTTTGCCGATACTCAGTATCTGGAATATATCGGAGAGGGCGAGATCCTCAAGTCTTCCGACGAGACTCATTTTATCTCTACACCCTTTGGAATCACGACAATACCTTTCGGACTGACATGAAACTTTTTCCTGTCTTCCTCGATGTTATATCCGATTATTGTTCCTTCCGGCACACAGACATCCTTGTCTATTATCGCCCTTTTTATCTTACAATGCCTGCCTATTTCGACATTTTCCATGAGCACGGACTCTGTTACCTCCGACCAGCTATTAATCCTTATGTTAGGCGAAAGAACCGAGTTCCTCACCTTCCCGCCGCTTATTATGCACCCGTCACACACTATCGAGTCGAGGGCTATACCGAGCCTCCCACCCTCATATTCCTGGGCAAATACAAACTTTGCAGGCGGATATTGAGAAGGACATGTCCTTATAGGCCACTCAGTGTCGTACAGATTGAACATTGGATCTACGGAAACAATGTCCATGTTTGCCTCCCAATAGCCGTCAATAGTGCCTACATCACGCCAGTACTTTGCCTCCTTCTTGTTTTCGTCTTTAAAGTTATAGGCAAAAAGCCTCCTTGTTGTAATCATATCCGGTATGATGTTTCTTCCGAAATCGTGGGCCGTTGTACGGAGGGCGTCGATCTTCAACTCGCCCAGTACATCTTTAGTATTAAACAGATAAACTCCCATGGAAACCAGAGATTGATTAGGATTCCACGGTATCGGTTTCGGATCTTTCGGTTTCTCTTCGAATCCTATTATCCTCGATTCTTCGTCAACCTCTATAACCCCGAATGACGACGCCTTATCCCTTTCTATTTCTATAGCTGCAATGGTACCTATTGCGTTATTGCCGAGATGAGATATGAACATCTCGGAGTAGTCCATCTTATAAACATGATCCCCCGATAAGATAAAGAGAAAAGAAGGCGCCTCTTTTTCTATGAAATAGATATTCTGATATACTGCATCTGCCGTACCTTCGTACCACCTTTCATCCACCCTCTGCTGTGGTGGGACAGAGATGATATATTCGTCAAGCTCCGGATTAAGAAGATGTTCCCAGCCGAGTGCAAGATGCCTGTTCAGGGACAATGATTTATATTGCGTAAGAACCGCTATCTTTCGTATATTCGAATTAATACAACTGCTTAATGTAAAATCGATTATCCGGTATTTGCCTCCGAAAGGAACGGCGGGTTTTGCCCTATGGATGGTTAGGGGATGGAGTCTCTCTCCCTTTCCGCCTGCAAGAACAAGGGCAAGGATATCTCTCGTCAATCGTCAATTTTTCTATCCTGCCCCTATTCATAAAAACAAAACTCCAAAGATTGCAAGCGCATTATGGTATAGAAAGTATATCAGGAAAAATTCAGGAGTGTCAACGAGTTAGGGCTATGAGGGCGGTGCCAGCATAACCCCTACGATATCCCCTACCTTTATCTCGAACAGAGCGGAGGCATTCCCCCTGTAAACAAAGAGTTCGAGGTTTCCTGCACTGCTTATTAGTGAATAGAGACCTTTGTCCGTAACTTCGGAGTAATAGTTTTTGAGTTCTGTCTGTTTCCCTTTTGTAACTATTTTTAATTTCGCCTCAGGATTGATGCTGTAAATCGCATTTAACTCTTCAGCCTTGATGTTTGTTATAGCATTGCCGAAGCGGTCTACATATATAACCTCGCCTTCTATTGTTGTCTTATTAGGCATCGAGACCGAAGGGAAGGGCAGTGTAACATAATCCGTGATCATATCTCCGAACTTTGCCGTTTCTACGCCTTTTGTAAGCCATGCAGCAACAGGGGCGAATATATCCCTACCGTGAAAGGTCTGTCCTATCTGCGACAGGAAATAATGTTCTGCGGTAATATGGGTAACCCCGAGCGTCTCGCTCTTGGAGCCATATATAAGAGAAAATACTCCATTGTCCGGCCCTATAAAATAATGATGATCCGTTCTCACAATGATAGGCCGTCTGTTTGAACCCACACCGGGATCAACAATAACCACATGAATCGTCTTAGCCGAAAAAAAACTATGGCTCATGCCGATGGTGAATGCCGCTTCTTTTATGTTATGCGGGCTTATCCCGTGTGTTATGTCCACTATTGTCGCCATAGGGTTCAGCTTCAATATCACACCTTTCATTATCCCGACAAACGGGTCTTTATAGCCGAAATCAGTTGTCAGGGTTATGAGGCCGGGTTGGTTTGCCATACAAGTCCTCCTGTTAATTTTTTTACATCCACTATCTCATTTTCTTCCATAAATAATTCGATGCCCCTAATTATATCAATAGTTGCCGTGGGATTCACAAAAGTAGCCGTACCGATCTCAACGGCAGTTGCACCTGCAAGCATAAATTCTATAGCATCCTCGGCATTCATAATGCCGCCGATACCGATAATCGGGATTTTAACCGCTCTATATGTCTCGTATACCATTCTCACTGCAATGGGTTTTATGGCAGGGCCAGATAGACCACCTGTAATATTACCGAGTTTCGGTCTTCTTGTTCGTATATCTAT
>JACQXD010000015.1 GCA_016208875.1 Nitrospirota bacterium | reverse complement strand
AACGTCTTGGGAGAAATCAATAAATTTGATAATTAATACACCCTGCGGTCTCTGCCGCAGGTCATTATAAAAAGACCCACAGGGTAAACGCCCTGTGGTGTCGCAATGACTTTATTTACATTTTTTTTGAAAAATGCTTATAATTTTTCACTTTCTAACTCGTTAACTTGTTAATTACGGATGCGGGAAATACCTTCTGATATATTGACGCAATACAGCGTTTCCGCCATTCTTTTGCCACCCATCTTTTACAGGCAAACTATGATATACGAACTATTCAGGAATTGCTTGGCCACAGCGATGTGAGGACGACGATGATATATACCCACTGTATTCCGAGCAGAACCTATAAGGAAGCGAAAAGCCAGTTGGATTTTTAAGAACTGCCGGATCTTTGGGCAATGGAGGAACTACTGTTTGGTATGAACAGATGTTCGCTTTTTAGATGGAATAATTGCAATCAATGAACGTAGAGCCTTGTTAACCGATGCCGAGTTTGAAAAATACTTTCTGACATCAGGCTCCAGCATAACTGCCCCATCTTCAAGCTTAAAATATTGGATTGAAGTAGTGCCGTTCGCGAGATGAATCACCACCTTATGGCCGGCACGGTACGCCTTGTAGTATTTCCCCCGCACTGCTCCCTTCATTCTGGAAAAATCATATTCCGGTCTCATATCGTCCTTATCTTTAGATACTGCCTTTTTCATAAAAGCTCCTTTCACGAGGTGTCGCCCTTCTGCAACTGATAATACGTATTTTACCCTGTCGCTCACTATGAGTCAAAATTAAAAGATGTCCATTTGAAGAAACGCCGATATTTATGTAACGATCCTCACTCATCGAATGCTTATCATCCGGATAGGTAAACAGGAAAGGGTCGTTGAAAATCGTCTTGCCTTCTTCGAATAAGCGGGAATGACATTTTGTGTTGCCTTAATGATGACAGTATTAGTAAGGGAATAATATCGGATCGCTACTTTATGATAAAATAAAAGACTTGGACGAATATGTCGAAAAATATACGTAACTTCTCTATCATAGCCCATATAGATCACGGAAAGTCAACGCTTGCCGATAGGCTGCTTGAATATACCGGAGCCTTGAGCGCACGGGAGATGCAGGAACAGGTTCTCGATTCAATGGACCTCGAAAGAGAAAGAGGCATCACGATAAAGGCCCATGCCGTAAGACTTGATTACAAGGCATCCGACGGACAGGATTATATACTCGATCTCATAGACACGCCCGGCCATGTTGATTTCTCCTATGAGGTTTCGAGGAGTCTTGCGTCATGCGAGGGGGCGCTGCTCGTTGTTGACGCATCTCAGGGCGTTCAGGCCCAGACACTGGCGAATGCATATCTTGCCTCCGAGCATAACCTTGAGATAATCCCGGTTATAAACAAGATAGACCTTCCTGCAGCAGACCCCGAAGGCGCAAAGGAACAGATCGAGGACGCGGTTGGAATAGACGCATCAGAGGCAGTGCTTGCAAGTGCAAAGGAAGGAATAGGCACAAAAGAGATACTCGAAGCAATAGTGAAAAAGATCCCTCCTCCCGGAGGAGATGAGAAAAAACCTTTAAAAGCCCTGATCTTCGATTCGTGGTTCGACAATTATCAGGGGGTAATTGTGCTCGTCAGGTTATTCGACGGGCGGGTAAAGGCCGGCAACAAGATAAAGATGATGGCAACAGGGAGCGTGTTTGAGGTTTCGCAGGTAGGCGTCTTTACCCCGAAGATGAAGCCTGTTGATGAGCTGACTGCAGGAGAGGCCGGATATATAATTGCAGCAATAAAGAATGTACACGATACAAAGATCGGAGACACGATAACGGACGCAAACAATCCCGCATCCGAGGCATGTCCCGGATACAGGGACATCAAGCCGATGGTCTTCTGCGGTCTTTATCCCACTATCCCTCATCAATATGAAAATTTAAGAGATGCATTGAATAAGCTAAGACTCAATGATGCATCTTTCTCATACGAGCCGGAGACGTCGCTTGCACTCGGGTTCGGGTTCAGGTGCGGGTTTCTCGGCCTGCTGCATATGGAGATAATTCAGGAGCGACTCGAAAGGGAGTTCGGGTTATCTTTATTAAGCACTGCTCCTACGGTTGTCTACAGGATAACTAATGCAAAGGGAGAGGTTTCTCATATAGAAAACCCTGCACTTTTGCCGGAGAAATTCGAAAAGATCGAAGAGCCTTTTGTAATAGTTACGATCCTTGTACCTAAGGATTTCATAGGTCCTATACTCGATTTATGTCAGGAAAAAAGGGGTATTCAGAAGGCTTTTACTTACATTGGAAAAGACAGGATAAAGATAGAATATGACCTTCCCCTTAACGAGATACTATGGGATTTCTACGACAGGTTAAAGTCCTTATCAAAGGGTTATGCCTCGATGGACTATGAGTTTATCGGGTTCACGGAATCGAATCTGGTCAAGCTTAATATCCTTATTAACGGAGAGGTTGTTGATGCATTGTCATTGATCGTCCATAAGGATAAGTCGCACTATAAGGGACGGGAACTTACCGAAAAGCTGCGGGGAATTATACCGAGACAGATGTATGAGGTTGTAATACAGGCAGCAATAGGTAACAAGGTTATAGCCCGGGAGAGTGTAAGGGCCGTCAGAAAGGACGTCCTTGCCAAATGTTACGGCGGCGACATAACGAGGAAGAGAAAACTGCTCGAAAAGCAGAAAGAGGGAAAGAAGCGGATGAAGCAGTTCGGTAGGGTCGAACTTCCTCAAGAGGCGTTTCTTGCGGTGTTGAAGGTAAAGTAAAGTATGTCGAGGTTGTGTGAAAGAGATTGATTTTTTAATAGTCGGCGGCAGTGTCTATGACGGCAGTGGAAGGGATCCTTTTGTTGCCGATATCGGGATTATCGGTGACAAGATTGCTTTTGTACATAAAAAAATAGGGATCAAAGGGTCAAAGGGTCAAAGGGTCAAAGCAGAGAAGACAATAGATGCAGATGGACTTGTTGTCTCGCCCGGTTTTATAGATACACATGCCCACTCAGAATTTACATTGCTTGCCGACCCACGCGCAGAAGGTAAGTTATTTCAAGGTATTACAACGGAGATAAACGGAAATTGCGGGCTTTCCGCTGCGCCGCTTTATGGAGAGGCAAGGGAACGCAGAGAGGCAGACCTAAAGGAACTCGGCATAAAAGACAGATGGTCAACTTTCAAAGAATATTTTCGCATACTCGAAAGCAGGGGAATTGCCATAAACTTTGTAACGCTTACGGGACACGGGAATATACGTGCATCGGTGATTGGCTGTAAAGATAAGTTACCTTCAAGTAGTGAATTAAAAAAGATGCAGGACTTATTGAGAAAGGCGATTAATGAAGGTGCAATCGGGCTTTCAACGGGTCTGATCTATCCGCCCGGAATCTATTCTGATACGGAAGAGTTGATTGAGCTTTGTTCCGCAATCAGCAATCCTCAATCCGCATTTATTTATACCTCTCATATGAGGAGTGAAGGAGAGAGGCTTATGGAGGCGATTAAAGAGATAATCAGGATTGGAAGGGAAGCTAAGATAAAAATTCATATCTCCCATATCAAGACAGGTGGTAATGATAACTGGCACAAGATAGATGAGGCAATATCGCTGATAGAAGATGCGAAAAGGCATGGGATTAAGGTTACGTGCGACAGATATCCGTATACAGCAGCGTCAACGGATCTTGATGTAGTGCTGCCTCAATGGACGTATGAAGGAGGGGCAGAAGAAGAATTGAGGAGGTTGAAGAGTTTTAAAGTCAGGGAAAGAATAAAGAATGAAATGCCGCAGAAGTTCAGGAATTACAATTTCTGGAAGGAAGTAAGGGTGTCGGATGTAAATCAGGAAAAAAATAAGTGGATGGAAGGCAAGACCATTTCTTATATCGCAAAAAAATTAGATAAGGAGCCTATGGATGCGATCTTCAGTGTCCTGATAGAAGAAAAGTTGAGAGTCGGCGCAATATTTTTTTCGATGAACGAGGATAATTTGAAAAGGTTTCTATCGCTGCCGTATGCGATGATCGGTTCCGATGCATCTGCAAGAAGTTTTTCAGGGATTACATGTAAGGGCAAGCCACATCCGAGAGGATTCGGGAGTTTCCCAAGGTTTTTGGGCAAATATGTAAGAGATGACGGATTGATGAGTTTGAGCAAGGCGATACATAAGATAACAATACTTCCGGCAAAGACCTTTGGTTTAAAGGGTAGGGGGGTCATAAAAAAAGGTGCATTCGCAGACATCGTTGTATTTGACCCGGACAGGATAAAAGACAGGGCGACATTCGATAAACCGTTTCTAAAACCTTCCGGGATTTATCATGTGATTGTAAATGGTTCTCCTGCCGTATGGGAGGGGAAAGATACCGGAGAAAAGTCGGGAAGGATTCTGAGAAAATAAAAGGGGCAATATTATTTTTGAAGGGGTCGGTCTCTGGGGTCAGGTCTTGTTTCTTGCATTTCAAGTAGTTATAATGTTATAAAACAACATGGCAAGACCATTAAGAATAGAATATGACGGAGCGGTATATCATGTAACATCCAGAGGAAATGCGAGGAAAAGTATCTTCAAAGACGATGAAGATAGGATATTTTTTCTCGATACACTTAAAAAAGTAAACGACAAATATAATTTGCTTTGTCATGCATACTGTTTAATGAATAACCATTATCACTTGGTAATAGAAACACCCGATGGAAATCTATCAAAAGGGATGAGACAGATAAACGGAGTTTATACTCAGTTATACAACAAAAGACACGATAGGGTTGGGCATATTTTTCAAGGCAGATACAAGGCGATATTAATCCAGAAAGAAAGCCATCTACTTGAAGTAAGCAGATATGTGGTATTGAATCCTGTAAGGGCAAAGGCAGTAAAGCATCCCGATGAATGGAAATGGAGCAGCTATCGAGGCACAGCAGGGAAAGATAACCCTCATCCTTGTTTAACAACAGACTGGATATTAGGACAATTTGGATCAAAGAGGAGACAGTCGGAGAAAAAATACAGCGAATTTATTACGGCCGGGATAAATGAAGAAAAAATATGGGGAAATGTAAAGGGACAGAGCATACTTGGAGAGGATGAATTCATTGAGAAGTTTAAAAGGTACATAGAAGGATACAAAAAAGTAAAGGAGATACCAAGAAGCCAGAGATATGTTGGAAGACCTGAACTTAAAAAACTACTAAAAGGTGCAAAGGGGAAAAGAGAGATAAGCCGAAAAACAAAAGAGGCTGTACAGAGATATGGATATAGCCAGAGAGAGATTGCGGATTACATTGGGATACACTATTCAACAGTAAGCAGGCTGGTGAATAAGGGTCCTGACCCCCTCGATCCCCTCGCTCTCGATCCCCTCGGAGAGGAACACAATGCCTCGGTGAGGTTCGTTGCCGAGTCGGGCAACAACTCTATCACACTGGATCCGCCGAGCGTAAAGGTAATATGTCAGTAACGGGCGGGAAAGATACGGGAGAAAGGTCGGGGAGGATTCTTAGCCTACATTATTCATGAACTATTACTGAGATAGACAGGATATGGTACCTTCGCTCATTCTCGGTTACCTATTTATAATCTTTTCTCATATATCCTGTATTGCTTGTAAAGCATTCCGCCGATCATCTCTATGATCCTCTGTATGGGTATGTTATCCTCAAGTATCCATGAGAACTCGACCCGCCTGTATCTGCCTTTCTTTATACCCTTAAATCCTTCTCTGAAAAGGATTGCATCTACCCCTTTATTTCTGTATTCTTTTTTTATGCCGAGAAGCAGCAGCCGCAGGTCTTTTATCTTTCTCGAATAATATAGTGCCTTTGCAATAGTCATCGGATTAAGTTTTCCCTCCATATGTTTCAGGACGTAATTGAAATCGGGCAGGAGGCCCATAAACCCTACGGGGTTGCCGTTGTCTTCTGCAATCAATGTCAGTTCAGGGACAACGATCTGTTTAAGACGATTGCCGAGACAATCGAGTTCGTCGTCGGTTAACGGGATGAATCCCCAATTCTTTTCCCATGCGGAATTATACACCTCTTTGAATATCCTCATCTCTGCCTCAAATTGTTTTTTGTTTATAGACCGCACTTTAATACCTCGTTTATCCGCTATTGCCGCAACCCGCAAGACTTTTTCGGGGAGGTTATCCCTAACGTCATATATATACGCAAATAGGTCTTTGGCCTTGGACATTCCGCAGTCTTCCATCAATTTATTATAGTAAGGCATATTGTAAGGCGTCATAAGCATCGGAGGTTCATCGAACCCATCGAGGAGAAAGCCGCATTCCTCGTTAGTGGAGAAATTCATAGGCCCTCTGACCGTCTCCGTTCCCTCACTTTTAAGAGCCTCGGCAACTTTATTAAGTAGTGCGGAGGCCACATCAATATCATTTATGCATTCAAAAAATCCGAAAAATCCGGCTTTTTCGTTGTGGGTTTGTATGTGTCTGTGATTGACGATAGAGACTATCCTTCCTGCACATTTTCCGT
>JACQXD010000014.1 GCA_016208875.1 Nitrospirota bacterium | reverse complement strand
ACTTTGTCATTCCCGCTTGTCGGGAATCCTTCTGATCCCCTCTTTGGCAAAGAGGGGTTAGGGGAGATTTATTGAAAATTTATTTATTCAAAAATCCCCCTTCATCCCCCTTTGCCAAAGGGGGAATATAAGGACACCCCGCCGCAGAGACTGCGGGGTATTGAAAATTTAATCAAACCTTAGATCATCTTGTGTGAAAGGGCTAATCGGATTTTTGAGACGTGTTTTTTGGGAAAGGCAATACGAGGTCCATAACCTTATCGAAAGTTTTTCTGTGGATCGGACACGGCCCGTAATAAAGCAGGTTATTCATATGCTCTTTTGTACAATAACCCTTGTGTTTATCGAATCCATATTCCGGATACGCAGCATGATAGTTCTGCATTAATCTATCCCTTACAACTTTTGCAATTATCGAGGCGGCTGCTATTGATGCACTCACGGACTCACCTCTGATATGCGCAATTTGCCTGATCTTTAAAGCAGGCAGTTTTAAGGCGTCTATAAGCAGCAGGTCGGGCATTAAGGAAAGGTCTTTGACTGCTTTTTCCATGGCGCATTTCGTCGCCATCAGGATATTAATTCTGTCTATTTCATCCGCCTCTACGATCCCCACACCAACATCCAGACAACTGCCGAGTACATCATAAAAAAGGGACCCCCTTTCCTTCTCAGGTACTTTTTTGGAGTCCCGCAACCCTTTTATTGTACAACCTGAGGGCAAAACAACTGCCGAAGCCACAACAGGACCTGCCAACGGTCCTCTTCCCGCCTCGTCTATCCCGGCAATTCTTTTGAATCCGTCTTTCAGCAGGGATTCGTCATACCGGTAGATATCCATGGTAAAAATCTCAATAACCAAGCTACCAACCAAATTCCAATAACCAAATAACAATAATCAAATAAGCACCAAACACCAATAACCAATTGTCAAACATTTGGAGCATTTGGTCATTGGTTATTCTCATTATTATTTGGTTATTGTGATTTGGTCATTGGTTATTCTCATTATTATTTGGTTATTGTGATTTGGTCATTGGTTATTTGTTATTGCCTCTCTTTCCTTCTCTTTAATCTTCGCGGCCTTGCCCTTCTTGCCCCTGAGGTAATAAAGTTTTGCCTTCCTCACAGAACCTTTCTTTATAGTCTCTATCCTATCCACGTTCGGAGAATACAAAAGGAATATCCTTTCAACCCCAACACCGAAAGATACCTTCCTGACCATAAACGTTTCTCTCGTCCCGCTGCCGCGCCTTGCTATAACAACTCCCTCAAACGGCTGCAATCTCTCTTTATCTCCCTCAACAACCTTAACAAAAACCCTTACGGTATCACCGACATTGAATGCCGGCATCTCTTTCATATAACCCTGCTCGATTGCACTAATCATGTTCATACTTCTTCCTCCTTTATTTCCTTCAGCAATTTATAATCTTCATCCGTCAACGAAACCTTCTTAATAAGATCAGGTCTTTTCAATAATGTCCGCCTTAACGCCTCTTTTCTCCTCCATAACGAGATTTCCTTATGATTACCCGACAGCAGAACATCAGGTACTTCGAGTCCCTCGAACTCAGCCGGCCTTGTGTAATGAGGATAAGCAGGCAGTTCTCCGCCAGTTCATACGTAATCACCAACGCAAATTTCTTCATCGGCAAGACATTCCCTCACCCTTTCGTCAATAGCCTCGTACCTGCCACAAATAAAGATTATGTTACTACCTTCATTTGCCATCGAATGGGCCATATCCTGATTAAATGCCTTCCCCTGGGGGCTTAACATGATAATGCGTCTCTGTATCCCGTCTGCTTTTATATGTCTTATCGCACTAAAGAACGGCTCGGGTTTCATTACCATGCCCGGCCCGCCGCCGTAAGGATAGTCGTCAACCGTCCTATGTTTATCCGTAGTGAAATCCCGCAGATTATGTATCTTAATTTCGACTATCTTATTTTCAATCGCCCTCTTAAGAATACTCTCGTTGAGATACGCACTGAATATTTCAGGGAAGATCGTAATTATATCGAATCTCATTCCCGTTTTATTTTCCTTTTAGTATCTCTTCCCGGTGTAATTCGATTTCCCCCGCATTCTTCTCATCTCCGAGTCTTCTGTATACATCTACTATGGATCCGAGAGCCTCTAATGCCCCATCCTTATCATCAGCGTTCAAACTGACATCATATGCCCTCTTATAAAAGGACAGGGCATCCTGCAGAGAGCCTTGTCTTAAAGCAAGTTCCCCCAGCCCTCTTAGGTCATGGACAATCTTTTTGCTGTTGCCTTGTACTTTATCCAGCTCAAGGGCATTCATATAATACATCCGTGATTCTTCATAACGACCTTTTTGAGCATTTATCTCAGCCAGAAGTCTCAAAGAATTTGCCTCTTCCGTCCTTTGATTATTCTTTTTATTAAGCACTAATGCAGTATCCGCAAAAATTAGTCCTTCGTCGTATCTGCCTTCCACAAAGGCCGCCCTTCCGAGAAGGTTCCATCTGCTGCCCTCCCTCGATCCCTTGTTTAGCGATAATGACCTGCTAACCCATTCTTTAGACTTCTGGATATCTTTTTCCTTTAAATATAATTTCGCCTTTTCGAATGCCGCCTCCGATCTGATATCATCGCTTACATCCTGAATAAATATAACTGCATCAATAAACTTGTGTGCCTCTGAAATTCTGCCCTTTAGCTGATAAATTACTCCTATATTTATAAGGTTGATCGCTATACCTTCCGTATGCTCTATTGACTGATTTATCTTTAGTGCCTCCATGTAATAGTCTAAGGCTTTATCATAATCTCCCTTTTCCATTGCCTTCATACCATTCCGATTATATTCGATTGCACTGGTATGAATTGATGAGAGAGTTGGGGCTGTAGAACCGCCGCAACCAAACAAAAGTAGACAGAAAACAGTAGACAGTAGACAGGAATAATGCACGATGCACGATGCACGATGCACAATATCCCCCTTTAATCCCCCCCTTATGGTGTTTTCTTTATCGTGAATCCTGAATCCTGTATCGTGTATCTGCAATGTCTTATTCATAGCTGTCGCCGTAAAGGAGACCTTCCTTCGGTTCTTCGATAAACAAACGAATAGGCCATACCTTTTTCAAAGACTTTACCACATCGTTTGCTCCATCCAGTGTATCCTCTCCCTTATTCAATAAAGAGGGCACCTTGGGAGCCGATTTTTCTACAGCACTTTTGATATCGGATGTAGCCTTCTCCGTATTATCTATTGCCCTGCCGAGACTATCTATAGCCGGGATGATCTTCCTTTCGATATTCGAAATAGCTTTATCAACGTTACCTGCCAGAGAACCAATATCTTTTGAGGTCTTTGAAATATTCGAGGCGACATTTGAAATATTGCCGTCGGTATTTTTTAATAATTTATCTACGTTTTCCCTTGTAGTATGGAGATCGGCTGACAACGTCTTAAGGTTTCCGAGCGTCTGTTTTATATCGCCTTGGGGATCGTTTATATACCTCACTATTTCTCTTATCTCGATCACCAACGGTCGTACATCCTCGGCAACGATCTCATCGAGCCCCTTTGTCTTTTCGTATCCGATTGACTCACCGTCTGTTATAGCCTGTTTGTTCAGATCTCCGACTGTAACTGCGATCACGCTCTCTCCTATCAGTCCTTCCCTCGTAAGGATTGCCTTTGAATCCTGCCTTATCCATTTCTGATACTTTTTAAATAGGAGAAGACCTACCTTCACCCGTGCATTTTCATCGAGAGAAAGGGTTTCTATCTTGCCTATCTTAAAGCCGGATAATTTGACGGGCATTCCCTCAAAAAATCCGGTTCCTTTATCAACTGTGAAATAGATACGATACTTAGACTTGAAGATACCCCGCTCGATCCCGACAAATATCAGGGTGGTAATAATACCTATTATTGCTATGATAAAAAATAATCCTACCTTTTTCTTAAGACCGATAAATCGAGGGTCAGTTTCCCTCATAAAATTTCCCCTCCTTTAACCTGTATGTATTATCAGCCTTAATGCCTCTTATCGGACTCTCGCCGGGGTCCAGAAAGAGAGACACCCTTCCCTTCTTCTCCAGATGAAATGCATTGACGGTTTCCAGCACCCTACTCCTCGAATCCGAACTTAACCCTTCAAAAACCGAATCATAAATAATCATATCGGGATCCATAAGCATCGCTCTTGCAAATCCTATAAGTCTCTTTTTATAGTCCGGCAGCGGGCCCGGAAGAACATTCAGATCGTCATCGTATCCTATTTTGCTCAAGATAACCCTTATTTTTTCTTCAATATCCTGCTTATGGAAAGACATATGATACGCCAACGGCAGCATAAGGTTTTCCCATACCTTAAGATTGCTTATCAGTCCTCCGTTATTTAAAACCACACCTATCCTTTTCCTCGTTTCGTTGAGTTCGGCAGATGTAATTGATAATATATCCTTATCAAAAATATATATCTTACCCGAATCGAGTGCTGCCAGACCGGTAAACACCTTCAGGAGAAGGTTCCTATCAAAATCCGTCTCGGTTAAGACCTCGCATATTTCGCCTTTTACGATCGAAAATGATGCACACTCTAACAGACCCTTCAGGCTCGCACATTCGAGTTTTAACATACAAAAAACATGAAGGTTATTATACCATCAAAGATTATCACAAGGAATAAACTCTGGATAGTCGCCCTTGTAGTTGCCTGTGGTATTTGGGTTATACTCTTGCTGACCTTAAGTCCCTGAGAGCAGCTTACTGCGGCAATCGTCATACCGAATAACAGGCTTTTTATGAAAGAAGCCGTTACCTCTTTAAAGCTCAGCGAGGAGAATATCCCTTTAGTATATTCTTCGAAGGGAACGCTCCAGAAGATCGAGGTAACGGTAATACCTCCGAAGATAGCCGCAAATTCAAAATAGAATGTCAGCACCACGGATGACAATGAGACCGCGAATACTCTCGGCATTATCAGATAACGATAAGGGTCTATACCCATCATCTCTATACTCTCGATCTCTCCCTCCACGTTCATTGCGCCAAGCTCCGCCGATATGGCGGTAACGCTCCTCGTAATTATTATTACGGCTGCCAACAGCGGGCCTAATTCCCTAACCATTACCCATATAAGTATCTTGCCGGTCAGAACCGCACTGCCGACGCCGGTCAAATTCGTGATCTGGGCTATGATAACAATGCCCGCCAGCAAACCGATAATAACCATCTTGCCGAATGTCTCGATCCCGGCAAAATATATCTGCCTGAGAAAAACCGTAAGTACGGGACTTATCCTGAGGTAGGGAAGATTTTTGAACGAGTTATACAATAAACCGAAAATCTCCCAGAGATATTCTATTGCATCGACAATCACATCTTTCAGCGATACTGCTTTTACCGATAATATCACTTAATCATTCTCCATAATATAATAATTTTAGCAGATATGGTAATCTGACCCCCTCTTTGGAAAAGAGGGGTTAGGGGAGATTTATTGAAAATTTATTTATTCAAAAATCCCCCTTCATCCCCCTTTGCCAAAGGGGGAATATAAGGACACCCCACAGCAGAGACTGTGGGGTATTGAAAATTTAGTGAACTACTAAAATTTAAAATTTTATAATTTAGAAATGCAGTAAGGATCAGGCCGGATTACGTATGGACACACAATAATCTCGGTATGGCATATGCCGGGCAGGGTCATACTGAAGAAGCCATAAGAGAATTTCAGAATGCCTTAAGTATTAACCCTGATGATGCAAAAGCAAAGAAAACCTACAGAATATTTATAGTTTTCTTCACAGGAAACCCTAAGGGTGCCAAAGTATAGATAAACTATCTATTATTTTAATATGTGATTACAGCGTCATATTCGGTTAAGGCGCGGGCAATGTCTTCTGTCGACATCTGCTCAAGCTTATTCTCAGAATTATTAGAGAATACCTTCACGTCTAAATCGCCCAGCATCTCAACATTAGCGGCAATACTTTCGTCCGATTCGAGCTTCTTATCGACCAGAAAAACATTAACCTCATCATCGGCAAGGGTAAGTCCCACTGCCATTCTAAACCCTTCGACCTGATTGTTATTGATAAATACTGCAACCTTCTTCTTTGCCATGTTATCCTCCAACCTTATCTTTTAAATTTTGCCCATAAAATTCAGCGTTTTTTTTTAGCATAAAAATCAATAAATAGTCAAGATAAAATTAAGATTTTGTTCTGCCGGTTTAGAAATGTCCTATAAAATTAAACTTTTGTTGAAGCATTAAATCAGGAAGTGTTATAGTTATTCATGGGAAAGGCATCGAGAAAAAAGCAACAAAAGACATCTCAGGCTAAACCTATCGCAAAAGCCAAGCATTTAAAAATAGAGGAAACATCTAATAAATGGAATTCATTCAACAAACCAATTTTTCATCTTTTCCTCATAGCAATAGTCGGCTTTATTGCTTACTCAGATACCTTTCGTGTGCCGTTTCAGTTCGATGATACACCGAATATAGTTAAAAACCCGATCATCAAAGACCTGATTTTTTTTGCTGAACAAACAAAGGTTAAAGATTTCGAGAGACATCATTTATATAATTTCCCCAAGAGCAGATTCATCGGCTATTTTACCTTTGCCTTGAATTATAAATTACGTGGCCTTGATCTTACCGGCTATCATATCTTCAATCTTGCAATACATATCATGAATGCCATTCTTATTTATTATCTTATTGTGCTTACGTTCAGAACACCATACTTCATAATGTGGAGTTCGGAATTCGGAATGCGGAATTCGGAAAATAATATTCCGCATTCCGCATTTGGCATTCCGCATTTCTTCTCTCCTATTCACCCATTCATGGTTCGACAAGCTCACCATGACACCTCTGTCACCCTGAGCCTGTCGAAGGGCACCTATTT
>JACQXD010000212.1 GCA_016208875.1 Nitrospirota bacterium | reverse complement strand
TCCACATGTTTATATATTCACTAAAAGTCGTCCATCTCAAAACAAATGATAAATAAATAGCAAGAATTAGAACAAAACAAAGGATGCCGATTAGATGTGATCTTGAAAAGAAGAATGGAAGCCTTTTTCTTAAGGCTCTTCGCGTAGTCGAGTGGGTCAATTTATATCTCCTTGAGCATGCAAGTAAGGATTTTCAAACGGAGATATTCTTCGTCTCTTAAGCCGTAAGCCCTTCTCTGTATTACTCGAATTTTATTGTTTAACCCCTCGACAAATCCCAACGAAACTTTATTCTCAGGTCTGCTGTATGCAGCGACACCATCCCAGTGTCTTTCAATCATTTCAGCAAACTTCTCATAAGGCACAAGTTTTTGCCATTTTAACGACTCTTTCCAGTTATCGAAAAACCGCCTCGCCCATCCTTCCGTCTGATAGTCCCACAACTGGCCGAATGATTCTTTCAGCAGATAAGCGGTATTAAGCCGTTTATTAGCCTTGAGCAGTTTCTTTAGTGCTTTCCGACCATCAAGTGTAAGGTTCTCTTTGTTAGACAGTAACGTATATTTCTGTCCTTTGATGTAAGAGCGATCTTTCCCGGAAAGTCGGGCATATTCCATCTTCCTCACTTTGTCCAGTGCTTCTCCCAGATGCCTCATAACATGAAACTTGTCAAAGAGTATTGCTGCCTGTGGAACATTCTTCCTTGTTGACTTTAAAAATGCCTTCCACATGTCCATCACCGTTAATCGTATCTTTTTGATCTTCTTTGGGCCAAGCCACTCATAAAACATGTCCAGACTCTCCTCAGAACGATCCTCGCCGCCGTACCAGATCGGCCGTCCCCTCTCTAAGTCGCTGATGATAATCCGATACGTATGTCCTTTCCGTAAGGATACTTCGTCTATGCCTATTACCCCAGGCGCTGCTACAGGATTCCGTTGAAGCTGCTTCTGCATGTATTCCTTGTCTAATGCCTTTACGGTATGCCAATCCAGCTTCAGTTCCTTCGCAACGTCTTTTACCGTCATCGTTCGGCACTTCCGCCCTACATAATAGGCAAACCGTTTTGTGTAAAAAGGATTGTCGGCCAGCCAATTCAACTCCTCTCGCTTCACCTTCCCGCACCTCTTGCACAATACCCGCCGAACTTCCACCTCCAGATAAATCCTCGCATCCCCACATGATAAATCTCGGATTCGTCGTATCTTCTTGTCGTAATAATTTCGGTGTGCTTTCCCACAACATCCACAGATCGTTTTTTTTGAGTCCGCTTAAGTCGTATGATTCGTGCTTTTGGATCTCCAAATTCCCCATTAATTCTGGCTTGAGGACGAAATCCGGGGAACCGATATTCGTCCACCAGTTGTCTGCTCTTTCCCATTTAGAAATCATACGGATTTTCTCTCCTAAATGAAACTACCTTTTTCTCTTATTTCATGATATCTTATGTGTAATTTATGGCTCATTTTTACCCACTCACTTACACGATGAGCCTCTTTTAGTAATCCCCCTCAATCCCCCTTTAGAAAAGGGGGAGATTTGAGAAGAATCCACTAAAATCCCCCACAAAAGATTTGCTACTTCCTATTTATGCAACCTAAATTTGCCGATAGAGATTCTGAAACGAGTTCAGAATGACAATTTTCAAGCCTTTGTCAATATTCGTGTCATGCTGAATTTATTTCAGCATCTCCTTAAGAATGAAAGGTTTTTCATGTCTATCGGTAAACTTAGGTACAACTGAGGGGTTGATAAATAGTCTATAGAAATTTTAAAATTGTTCTTCAAAGGAGGAATGATGGGGTTTTTTGAAAGGCTTAAAGAGGGTCTCGCAAAGACGAGAAAAGGTTTTACAGAAAAGGTTGAATCTGTATTCACAGGTCGCAAGATTGACGAAGAAACCCTTCAAGAACTCGAAGAGATACTCATTATGTCTGATGTCGGAACTAAAGCTTCGTCAGAGATAATGACAGTTATTCGTGAAAAGGCTAAGAAGGGTGAGGCTAAAGATGTAGATTCTGTGAAAGATTTACTCAAGAAAGAGATGACAGAAATTCTCGGTGATTCGCAACCAATCGTAGTACATGGGAATAAGCCATTTGTTATCCTTGCAGTTGGTGTAAATGGTGTTGGTAAAACAACAACTATAGGAAAACTTGCGAGCAGGTTCCGCTCTGAAGGCCTTTCTGTTTTGCTTGCAGCAGGTGATACATTCAGGGCTGCTGGAATTGAGCAGCTCGAGATATGGGCAAAAAGGGCCAATTCCCAGCTCGTTAAACACCAGAAAGATTCGGATCCAGCTGCAGTCGCCTTTGATGCTGTCGTAGCAGCACAGCACAGAGGCATAGACGTTGTTATCGTAGATACGGCCGGAAGATTACATA
>JACQXD010000218.1 GCA_016208875.1 Nitrospirota bacterium | reverse complement strand
TTATTTTTCCATTTGTCTTTTTCTTCATCTTGCGGTATCTTTTCTTCATAGGTTGCGATCTCCTTTTGTTTTGGTTTTTAGAACAATCAATTCTAATCGGAGGTCGCTTCCTACTTCAACAAGTCATAGGGACATGATCGAAGGAAGAGAACAAAAATTTAAAAAAGCAAAAGAATTCCTTGAGAAAGTAAAGCCACCGAAAAAGCGTATTCCTCTTGATCCGAACAAGCTCCCGCACAGGACACCGGAAGTAGAAAAGAGAGAGCCGAGGACGAAGCCGGAACAATTCCTTACGGAATTGAGAGCGGAAGTACAGAAGTCCAGAAGTGCAGAAGTAAAAGGATATCAAAACATACTTCTTGCATCGAATGGTTCGCTTGATGGACTTTTAACTCCAAACTCTGAACTCATAACTCTAAACGCTATAACTCCAACCCCTAACCCCCAATCACCAACCCCTGTCTTACTGGCGCAGGCAACGAACCTCCCCACCAGTGCCGATCTCGCTGAGACAATCGAAGTCCAATTTACCCCTGAGATAACTGCAACGGCGCAGGAGTTGCAGAACAATCCGGTAAAGATATATGAGTATGTCCGGAATAACTTTGAATATGAACCTTACTATGGCTCTCTAAAAGGTGCACAACAAACCCTCCTTGAAAGGGCTGGGAATGATTTTGATCAAGCAAGTTTTCTTATAGCTTTATTGAGAGCCTCCAATATTCCCGCAAGATATGTTTACGGGACTGTTGAGATACCAATTGAGAAACTCATGAATTGGGTCGGTGGAGTTACTGATCCGAATACCGCAGCACAGATACTTGCAACGACAGGAGTTCCTGGAAAACTTCTAACTGAAGGTGGAAAGATAAAATACGCTCAGTTGGAACATATCTGGGTAGAGGCGTACGTGTCATATGGCAATTACAGAGGTGCATTACGTGACGACAAAATCAAGACATGGATTCCGTTAGACCCGAGTTTTAAACAGTATGAATACAAGCGAGGTATGGACTTATATGCTGCTATGGGGATCAATGGAGAGCAGTATATTCAAGACTACATTACAGATATTTCTCCATCGCCGATTCCAACGGAACTGCAAGACATATTCCCGGATTATTCTATCGGTCCCTATCAGTATTACAGTAAAAGACTTCTGAATTATATTGATACTAATTCCCCGGATTTAACAGTTGAAACTATTTTTGGCGATGAAACTATTGCGCTTGCAAAGACCATAATCAAGAAAGAATATCCTTATCTTCTCGGAAGCCTACCCTATAAGGTAATAATAAAAGGCGCAACATACTCCACAATACCAGATGACCTCAGGCACAAAATAAGTTTCACTGTAGAAAATACTCTTACACGGCAAATAGATTTATCTTATAATGTTACCCTTCCAGAAACAGCAGGGAAAAGGATAACTCTGTCATATATACCAGCTTCGTCAGCGGATGAAGCACTTGTAGTGAAATATAAAGGCCTTTTAAACGTTCCTCCTTATCTACTGAATGCTAAGTCGGTGATTAAAGTTGATGGAGTTGCTGCCTCAATCGGGAAGCCTGTTGGACTTGGCTATGACCAGATATTTAACATGTCCTTCAGAATGCCAAATAAAAATAATGATGTTGTTTCAAACAAAGTTACGGCAGGCGATTATTCATCAATAACTATCCAATATTACAAAATCCCTTCTGACTTAGTGGCAGAGAAGATGGAGACGCTTACTAATAACATTAGCAGCACAGACCTTGATGATCTTTTAGGTCAGATGCTATATAACATCGGACTCTCATATATGCATCATCTTAATTTTGAAGAAGAACTCTATGCGAAGAACTTCCAGATGATAATAACAAAAGAACCCTCTGAAGCAATAGTGACATCTCAGGCAATAACAGAATATATTTGGGGAGCGCCGTATAAAGTAGCAGAAGGGGGAGTAGCAATCGATGTTGATAGAAATATCTATAATCCTTTTTCGATAGATGGCAGCCAGCAGAGAAAAAAGGATTTTCTGATAGTTGCCGGACTTGGGAGTTCCTCATGGGAGGACATGATTATACAGTCATTCTTCAACATCCCATCCGTTTCAGCAGCACGTCTCCTTAAGATTGCAAATCAACAAGGTATACCGATATATACAATTGACACCGGCAATATTAATACCATAATTCCTCAACTCCAGACTTCTCAAGAAGTAATAAATAATATAAAGAACGCCGTTAATGCTGGAAAGAAGGTTATCATTCCCAAAACGAATGTCCAATATAACGACTGGAATGGGGTCGGTTATATAATTCTTGACCCTGTAATAGGAAGCGGAGCTTATTTAGAGTCTGTTTATAAACCGTCGTTTTTTCGACGGGGACGCAGTTTTCTATCATCTTTCCCAGTTCTTTGCCGTTGCATCGAGACACGGGATCACTTTCGCAGCCCGCTGCATCAATATTTCCGTTTTTTTGGCGC
>JACQXD010000217.1 GCA_016208875.1 Nitrospirota bacterium | reverse complement strand
CGAATCTCTGCTGGAACAGTGAGTGAGATGCCTTTATGTTTTCGGCTATGGATTTGAGTTGGTCAATGTTAAGCTGACTGCTGACGGCTGATTGCTGACGGCTATTTACGATCTCCCTGCTTTGCTCAAGAGAACTCTGGAGGTCTTTTTCAAGAGATATATCGGATGCATAGACTATGGCGGGGAAAAGAAGTACGAACAGTATTATGCTGACTGCTGACAACTGAAGGCTGACAGTATATATTTCCCCTAAGCAACGGCTGTGTCCATCCCTCACGCCCGCTCCCCTACAAAATTTATTTAATGCACTATGAAACTATATCATTAGGGTTTTTGTCAAGAAAAAAATTAAAAAAAATGTAACCCTTCAGTGAAGGGTGGAAAATCATAACCCCTCCTAACCTCCCCTTAGCTTAAGGGGAGGAGTAAGAACCCTCTCTCAAGTTAAGAGGGGGCAGGGGGAGTTATGTTCCCACCCTTCAGTGAAGAATGATCGTTATTAGGGCAAGGATATCGCTCAAGACTTACTCCTGAATGAAACACTGCGGATCATCTGCAAGGAAATTATCTTTTCCCTTAGTTTGTGAATAGGCATATGCTATGGCCCTGCATCCCCTGCAATTAGCCCATCTGTTACATTCACCGCATTTCCCCTTATATTTATTTTTATCCCTAAGCATTGTTAGAACCTTTGAAGTTGCCCAGACCTCTCTGATCGAGTCCTTAAACACATTACCTATAGGAGTGAAGAACCCTGCGGCAAAGACCGCAGGGCGTCAAAGTCAAAATTCAAACAGCCTGATCTGCTCAAGGTCTTTTTCTCTTCCCTGTTTCTTGATATACTTTTCGATAACTTCTTTGTTTCCTTTCCCACTAATCGTTGCGATATAGTAACCATCTGTCCAGAATTCTCCCCCCCCCAAAGCTCCTTCTTTACCTCAGGGGCCGCTTCAAATACTCGCTTCCCACTTATACTCTTTATGATCTTTATTACCTGCCCTCCTGAATATTTTGGTAAAAATCTACAAAGTATATGCACATGGTTCTGGTCAAATCCTATCGTGCTGATTTCTATCGCATACCTTTCTTTAAAACCCCTTAGCGATTCAACTATCGATCCCTCTATTTTCTTATTCAAAAGTGCTTTCCGATATTTTATCGTTATTTGTATGTGATAGTAACACTCTGATATATTGTGATACCATCGCCATATCTCCTGATTAAGATCTACCATCCTGTAGTTATTCTATCAGTCTACAGGTTATTCCTCCATTTGCTCTAACTGCATCGGTTCCTGCGGCAGAGACCGCAGGGTGTATTAATTATAAAATTAACCGACACTAAAAACTGACACTGACACTATGTTTCGTTGCTTGACCAGCAACTTTTAGCTCTTTCAACTCTTTCACTTGTGGCATACTTTACCAGGATTTTCCTTTACAGCCTTCTCAAAGTCTGTCCAGAAAGCAGCCTCCTTAAGCATTGCTTTTTTGCTCAGGGTCTTTTTCATCCTGCATCACCCCCTTCCTTTGCATCGTTACTCGATTACATCGAGTACACCTTCCATACCTCTACTCCTATGACTTTTAAAAAATAAAAGTTTCTTACTGCAGTAAAACGGGTACTTCCCTGTTTTTATCGGCGTAAATATTATTACCTTCGGTTCGGTACTTAGAGACTCTTTAATGTTAATTCCAGCCTCGGGGGCATTTATAACAATGTCATGAGGCGTAATGCCTTCTTTCTTTTTAATCTTTATGGCGACCGGAACATTGACCTTTACGATTATATAGTCGGGATCAAAGAAATATTCACCTGCCGTAATCTCTACCCTTTGTGCACCGTCACTGCCGACAACGGCCTTGAATACCTTCCTTGCCTTAGTAACCTCCTCGGTAAAAGCAACCCCCGCAAGCATAAAGAATAATATTAAAAAAATGGTTCTTCTTGCTTTCCTGTGGATTCCCCTCTTTGGAAAAGAGGGGTTAGGGGAGATTTTATAAATCATAAATTTCCCACTATCTTTTCAATTACGTCTTCTATGTTTTCAAAAACTTCTCTGTCGGAAAATCTCAAAACCCGCAATCCAATGCTTATCATAAACTCATCTCTCCGCCCGTCTTTTGCTTTTCCCTCTTCTGTATAATGCTGTCCTCCATCCAGTTCTAAAACCAGAT
>JACQXD010000210.1 GCA_016208875.1 Nitrospirota bacterium | reverse complement strand
CAAGCGGCAATGCCATAGCTGTGTGGTGTCAGGATGATGGAAATGGTACATATAGCATCTATGCTAACACATACACTGCTGGTGTCGGATGGGGCACGCCCCAGCATATAGAAAATAATACAGAGGATGCCTTTGATTCTCATATTGTCTTTGATATGAACGGAAATGCCATTGCTTCGTGGTATCAGTATGATTCAACTGCTTCCATAGGCGGCATAACTTACGCCAGCATCTATGCAAATACATACACCGCTGGTAGCGGTTGGGGAGGTGCTCAACTTTTAGAAAACAACTCCGGGAGTGCTTCGTCTCCTCAGATTGTTTTTGATGCAAGCGGTAATGCCATAGCTGTGTGGGAACAATGGGACAATGACAGCACAAGAAGCATCTATGCCAATACCTACACGACCACTGCAGGCTGGGGAACAGCAACGCCTATCGAAGCTAACACTGGGGATGCTTGGTCTTTTGGGGTTGTTATTAATAATACAAGCGGCAATGCCATAGCTGTGTGGTGTCAACTTGACAATAACGGTATTAGCAGCATCTATGCTAATATTTATGCAACTGGTGTAGGTTGGGAGACACCAACGCTCATAGAAGATAATGTAGGTAGTGCCGTCGCTCCATATATTGTCTCTGATGCCAACGGCAACGCTTTAGTGGTTTGGTACCAATATGACAACACTAATTCCAGCATTTATTCTAATACGTATACAGCCACGGTCGGCTGGGGAACAGCAACGCTCATAGAAAATGATAATGCATCTTCTCTCCAAGCTGCCTCTGACCCAAACGGTAGGGTCATAATCCTGTGGGAGCATTTTGGCGATAACTACAACAGTGATATATATGCTAAAGAACTCAAATAGCGGAGAGGCATCAAGAACGGCAATGGTTCATCACCGACTTATACGTACACATGCAATCTGAGTAGCATAAACTTCACATGGACAGACAGCAGCTATGCATCGGGAGATTTTTACTATGTTCGCGTTATCCAGAGCAATAGCGAACGGGCGTGGTCATCGCCGATATGGGTAGTAACAATATAATAGTTCTGACGAAACAATGTAAGGCCAAAACAGGACAGAACGGATAGAGAAAAGAGGAGAAAAAAGGGGGGGATACTTCCTTTCTCATTGGTTTACGGAGGGGGAGGGGGAGGTTTGGTTCTATTCTAAATTTTTTAGCGGGAGGTTTTTTATGAGTAACGAAGATTTAAAATTTGGTCTTGGGTGGCTTCCTGATTATCCGGATTTCAGGGATCACATGGTAGATAATGATGAGGTATCGTCCCGATTGAAGGCATTGGGACAAAAAAATTCGATTAGGGCAATGCTCTCAAAGGTAGGCGTTGCAAGACCTGCGAAGGCCGGCTTACCGGGTTCTGTGGATTTGAGGAAGTGGTTTTCTCCGATAGAGAACCAGGGTTCGCTCGGTTCATGCACGGCTAATGCCGGGGTTGGAATGGTAGAGTATTTCGAAAAGAGGGCATTCGGAAAACATATCAACGCATCGCGACTTTTCCTCTACAAGGTGACGAGAAATATGCTGAAGTGGACAGGAGATACCGGTGCATTTCTCCGGACGACGATGGGTGCATTGGTGCTCTTTGGCGTTCCACCGGAAGAATACTGGCCGTATGTAACGGCAGATTTTGAGAAAGAGCCTTCTGCCTTCTGCTACGCCTTTGCGCAGAATTATCAGGCAATAAGTTATTACCGGCTTGATCCGAATGGAACCGCTAAAAAAGAGCTGTTGAACAGGATCAAGACAAATTTAGCAGCCGGTCTTCCTTCGATGTTCGGGTTTACGGTATATAGTTCCTATGCACAGGCTGAAACAACGGGCAAGATACCATACCCTACATCGGGTGAGAAAAATGTCGGCGGACATGCAGTTGTTGCCGCGGGTTACGATGATGATATAGAGATCAAAAATAATAATGCCGGAGCTATTAAAACCAAAGGGGCCTTATCGATCAGAAACTCGTATGGCAAAGAATGGGGTAACGACGGGTATGGCTGGCTTCCTTATGATTATGTGTTGAAAGGCCTGGCAATCGATTGGTGGTCTTTGTTGAAGAACGAATGGGTTGATACGGGCAAATTTAAGCTGTAGGTGAAAAATGCGGAGGGGGATTATGAATATAAAATCTAAAAAAGGCGATACGTTTTTTAAGCAGGGAGGTTACTATGCAAAAGGATTTCCATTATTGCATGATCAAGGTTCTTGCTGAGAAGGCAGGGTTTAAGCCGGACGAGGCACAGATCATTGCCTATGCATCCCAGTATGTGGATGATGCGGTCGAACACATGGAAATAAAAATCAGGGATGTTCCACAACTTAACTATTCAAGGCTTAAGCCCAATGATTATTTTGATCCTATATGCACTGCCCATAAAGGGCTGCAATACGTAGCAGGTATAACCAGAGATGCCCAGCGCAAGGTATATGTATCATTCCATTTTATTCCTTCCGAAGAATACGGCGGTACGGGGAGATATGATTATTGTACGATACCCGACAGTAATTTAGCCCGTGAGATTCTCAGGCAGGCGATTGCCGAATTGAAAGCTGCAAGCAGAAATATGAGGATTCAGAAGCTCATAAAACTCGGGATTGCCCTTCACTCGTTTGCAGACACATGGGCGCATCAGAGGTTCTCCGGAAGGCTCAGTGCTGCGGACAATGATGTGGAAAGGATACATCTTTTTGGCAACGACAATTGGGAATCTTTATCCCATCTCGATCAGCTTAAGGCAAATCTTTTCCCAGAGGTAGGACATATAGAGGCAATGAATTATCCCGATTTTTCGCATCAAAGATGGAGATATGAGCATGATTATTCGGGTATCGAATATAAAAGGGATAATACCGCCATTTTCTTTGAGGCTGCAAAGAGCATCTTTGAACTGCTCTGTGAGGCGATAGGACAGCCTAAAGACTGGGATTCATATGCGGATAGGATTAAAGAATGTCTGTCTCTAAATACGGATTCGATTAAGAGAAAATTTGAGAATTATAGGAGGCTATTTCGGGAAATCGAATTCGATTATCATGAGGAGGATTGGAGGAATCAGGCATTAACGGGAAACAGTCTTAGCTGGATAGATTTTCAGGAAACCGATTATGCACAGGTGGGATATACGTTCAACGGCGACCTGAAGTGGTTTTATTTTCACATGGAGGCATACAATCAGAGGATGTATGTCATGGAAAGGATAAAACAGGATTTGATTTAGAATGGTCATAAGGCAGGGTATAGTACTTTCGCTCATTCTCGGTCTTCGACCTCCGAGGTTTTTGCCTCTTGATAATTTATATTTTATGCTTACGGAATATCGGCAAAAAAATCCGCTCAAATACTATACCCTGCCTTACAAAATGGGTATACTTTGATAATGGGGATATAGCATGAGAATAGATATGCACTGCCATGTTGTCGGCAAGGGGAATGATATAATCAATTATCGAAAATGCGGAGAGGGTGCTGAGGATGGGGGCTACCTGATTTTTAAAGAAAGAACTGGCGGGGTGGACGGGGCTCGAACCCGCGACCTCCGACGTGACAGGCCGGCGTTCTAACCAGCTGAACTACCACCCCTATAAACTATGGTAGGCGGAACAGGGATCGAACCTGTGACCCCAGCCTTGTAAGGGCTGTGCTCTCCCAGCTGAGCTATCCGCCCAAGTAAAACAGTGAATAATTATCAGTGAATAGTCGTCAGTAAAAAACACAAGAAATTAATCCTGTTATTTAACTATATTGAGGCAGCTTTTGTCAAACCCATCCAACCCAAAACAGAGATAGAGTCACAAAACCTCACCTCCCCTTTAACTTTGCGATTAGCAGACCCAAATATTTATTTATGGGGTTGCTCCTATTGAGATATGGGATAGGGGGTGCTTTCCTCATACCGAGTTTTTTCAGTTCCCACAATAGGTCGTGATTGGATTTATCAATCCTTAACCCATTGTTGAATGCCTCGATAGCCGACTGTTTTTCACCTCCGGCAAGGTAAGCCTTTCCGAGGTTAAGGTAGAATGTCGTATAAAAGGGCTTCTCATCAGGTGATATCTGGGCATGCACGTTAAAGCTTTCCAATGCCTTTTTACATATTTTTATTCCCTCGTCATATTTTTTTTCTACGGTTGCCTTCAAATAGCCGTAATATGACATAATGAAGGGATCTCCCGGCAGCTCTTCGAGGGCGTCTTTTAATATCTTCAATGCCTGCTTATTGTTCTTTCTCATAAGAAGTTTTTTTACGATATAGAAATATTCCGCTTTTTTTCTGTTCTGTTCGAGTTTCTTCGTAAATTCCTCTATGGCATTCCTATGTTGCCTCTCCATGACATCTTTTATCTTATCGTTATAATCTTCCGTATTCAGCAAATCCACATAATCGGTTTTTTTCGAATAGACGATCTCTCCTTTATGGTAGATATGGGTCGTTGCCACAGGGTCTTTTATGCCGCCATTTTCTGTTTGGACGTGGTAGGTCTCTCCGTCCAATGTAATATTTATGTTGAAGCCGGCAGGCAGATTCAGCGTAAGGTGTATCTCATCTGATTTTTTTGCCATATCTCAATATGTAATCAAATTAGCAGATTAAAATCAAGTCAGTTGAGTTAATAGCTAAAAGCTGTCAGCTATCAGCTATTAGCTAAAAAGGTATCGTTCGCCGTGGCGAATCTCGACATCTGCATTTTTATAAATACATTTTTCGGTTAAATTGAAACATGTGGATGCCTCTGTTATAATCTTTTGTATGGAAAGGCGGGTAATATATTTTGAGAATGCGGGAAAGGAAAACACATCTGCATGTCTCGATGTCGTAAAGCAGGCAGTAAAGGATAGCAAATACGGACATATTGTCGTTGCTACAACGGGTGGAGATACGGGTATTTTATTCTCGGAGGCGTTCAAGTCGTCACAGGTTAATCTGGTAGTCGTAACACATTCCGCAGGGTTCAAGGAACCAAATGCCTTCGAGATGCCGGATGATATCCGGGAAAAAATAAAGACGAACGGGGCTAAAATATATACAGGAACCATACTGACCCATTCCATAGAGACATGCCTCGCATCAAAATTCGGCGGCTCTTATCCGACCCTTATCATTGCTCAAACATTGAGGCGATTCGGAGAGGGCCCGAAGGTGTGTTGTGAAATCGTGATGATGGCTGCGGATGCGGGTCTTATCCCTGAGAATGAGGAGGTACTCGCAGTTGCGGGTACGGGTAGGGGAGCGGATACGGTGACGGTAATTAAATCCGCTGCCTCAAAGAGATTTCTCGACCTGAAAGTCCTCGAGGTACTTGCGAAACCCAGGGTATAAGCCCCATATCACCCGACTCCATTGCAAGGAGCATATCCCGAACTGGACTGCCATACTGGGGAATCCTGAAGAGTTTACAAAAGAGAGTCTGAATGTAAAGTCAGAGCCTGACATGGCAAGGACTGTCGGAGACTTCAAGGCAGCCATCGGCCATCTCGAAATGACGAGCGTGACCGAATCTAAATCCCCTTTGAAGGTATTGCCTGTTGATGGATATATGCCCACACAGGAAAATATGGAAAAAGGTATTTATCCGTTCGGTACCACGCTTTCCATAATTACAAAGGGAGAAGCAAGGGATGGAGTTGTAAAGCTTATAGAATATGTAAGAAATCATCCGAATGCCAAAAAGGTAATGAATAGATATGGTATGAGTCAACTGAAAAGCCGATAACCGATGTTTTTTTCGAGCCTTTCTTTACCACAAAGGAAAGCGGCAAAGGCACAGGTCTCGGTCTTGCAATAGTCTACGGTGTGATCCACGAGCATAAGGGATTTATTAACGTATACAGCGAGCAGGGGAGAGGAACGACGTTTAAGATATACCTGCCTGCCGGTAAAGAGAAGGAGGCAGGGGAAAGGGAGGAACCGTTTAAACTTTATGCCGGGAAAGGCCAGACCGTTCTGATCGTAGACGATGAACAACATCTGAGAGAACTCTGTAAAGATATCCTCGAGAAGGCAAATTACAAAGTTATTACTGCGCCGGACGGCATAGAGGCTGTTAGAATTCTCGAAGAAAATAAGGATTCTGTCTCGCTCATCGTTCTCGACCTTATTATGCCCGGCATGAGCGGACATGAGGTATTCAGAAAAGTAAAAAGTATAAACCCGTCAGTAAAGGTCATAATATCGTCGGGATACAGCCCTGAGATAAGTCTTAAGTGGGCAGAAGAAAAGGTTGACGCCTCTATTCAGAAGCCTTTTAGATCCGAGGATATTCTGAAAAAAGTGAAGGAAATACTGGACTGAGCAGTTCGAATCCGAATATCTGTGGTTCTCATTACTAAGGTTCTCATAATTGAATGGACATTATTCAGAAAAATCTCCCCTCGCCCCTCTTTGCCAAAGAGGGGTATTATTCCTCCCTTTGGCAAAGGGAGGTTAGGAGGGATTTTATAAATATTCAATGTCCACATTATTATGTTATGCATATCTTAATATGCTAAAATATGCTGGTGTAAATAACAGTAGGAGATATGATAATGCAAATTTCAAATTTCAAAGATAACACCCCCCTATATCCCCCCTTATTAAGGGGGGAATTAAAGGGGGGTATCGTGCATCGTGCATCGTGCATCGTGCATCGTGAAAGGGCGGGTTTTACCCTTATCGAGATAATAGTTGTCGTTTTTATTTTGGCCTTGCTGGTTGCGATCGTTGCCCCGAATATAATAGGCAGGACTGATGAGGCCAGAATAAAGGCTGCAAAGGTTCAGATCAAGAATTTTGAGACGGCACTTAAATTATT
>JACQXD010000214.1 GCA_016208875.1 Nitrospirota bacterium | reverse complement strand
TGCAAACATCCCAATCCCAAGAGTAGAGGCAAGGGAATTCAAACAGCATTTTCAGAATGATATGCTCAGGGCGGAGATTAAAGGCAATTATCAGACACCTGAAGTCTTCATGATTGCACAGGCATATGTGATTGATGATGCTACGACAAAGCAGTATAACCTTTTTTCTGCACAGTTTGTGGATTTGGGTAACGGCACGCTTTACGACACGAAATCAAAGCTTATCTGGAGCAAGAAGGGAAACGAAAATGACATAACCTGGTATGCCGCTCAGGATTATATTAAACGACTTAATGAGCAGGCATATCTCGGTTTTAGGGACTGGCGTATGCCGTCAAAAGAGGAGTTGCAGACGCTGGTCGGTTATGCAAAGAGTGCAGGCTATGGAAGCGGAGGCAAGACAATCGCGGACTTCCTTAACAGAGAAGGGTTCAACGGGATTCAGGCGAGGTGGTACTGGACTTCCACTCTTAAAGACTCTTCGCCCGCCTGGGACATTGATTTCAAGGATGGCGAAGAGGATACCTCCCTCCTCGCCTACAGCCGAGTTCGAAATTTTTGTGAGGCGCTGTGGCTCAATACGAACATCTACCTATATACAAGGCAGCTTTTGATCTTCTCCTTTATTTTGAAAAAATAGTTAGAAACTTCAGCCGGTACAACAAATACACCCACGGCTCGGATTTACGCAATATAACCCGTCAAGTGGTCATGCTAATAGTACGGGCAAACAATAGCAATGATAAACTTCCTGTGCTGGAGGAGATACGGATTAGTCTGGAGGAGTTAAAGGCGGTTATTCGCATTTGCAAGGAAACAGAGGCATTTCCAAATTTTAACTCCTTTCAAACGAGCATAAATCAGGTGATCCAGATTGCAAAGCAGAACGAGGGGTGGATGAGGAGCCTGTCAACAAAGGGGAAGCGGCCTGAATCGCTACCCGATTCCCGCTATGGGATAGGAATGTGAGTGTGCCGAGTATCATCGTCTTGCCTTCCCGCCCAAGCGGCATAATAATTCAGGGGACCGTACCGCAACGGCTCGGTCTCCGGTGGCCGGATGATGAACTGTCCGGGAAGCGGAAGGTTACTCTTCGAACGCCTGGAACATTAATTTCAAGGATGGCAAAGAGGATACGAACAACCTCGACAACAGCAACAACAAACGCGTCCTGCCGGTGCGTTCAGGAAGACGATGGCATCCCTATTTACCTTTGAAAACCTCTATAGTGCCTATATTGATTGCAGGCGTAAGAAGCGCGGCAAGAAGGCGGCATTGCATTTCGAGGTGGATGCAGAGGAAAATCTTTTTGCTCTTTCAAAGGAACTGGCCGACAGAACATACCGTCCATCCCCCTCGTTCTGCTTTGTCTCAAAAAACGACAAGTACAGAGAGATATTCGCCGCACAATTCAGGGATAGGGTAGTACATCACCTGGTTGTTCGCTATCTCGAAAAAATATGGGAACCGGTTTTTATCCATGATTCATATGCCTGTCGCAAGGGTAAGGGAACACATGCTGCAGTGAAGCGACTGCAATCTTTTATGCGCAAGGCAACCAATAACAGTACCAAACGAGCATGGTACCTGCAGCTTGATATTAAAGCATTTTTCCCATCCATTAAACGCAAGCTTTTGCTGGATATTGTCTGCTCAAGGCTTGAAAATGAAGAAATGCGCTGGCTGCTTGGGGTAGTTATTCTTCACGACCCTACGCCTGATGCTATTTTCACCTGTTCCCCCGAGAAATGGGAAAGCCTGCCCGCTCATAAAAGTCTATTTTCTGTACCGGAGGGAAGAGGTTTGCCTATCGGTAATTTGACCAGCCAGTTTTTTGCAAATGTTTATCTGAACAAGCTTGATCAGTTTATAAAGCATACTCTAAAGTCGCGATATTACCTGCGTTACGTGGACGACTTTATCCTGTTACATGAGAGTCGCGATGTCTTGTTTAAATGGAAAAATCATATCGGAGGGTTTTTGAGCAAGGAATTGAAACTTGAATTACATCCTAACCGCCAGATTATTAGTCCGGTCTCAAACGGCATTAATGCGCTGGGTTACATAGTAAGGCCATCTCATCTTCTTGTACGCCGGAAAGTAGTAAACAATTGCAAGCGGGTTATCACAAAATTTCAAAATTCCATGATAAAAACAAGCAATACCGGTACTGATTTAATCATAACACCTGAAATATATAACAAATTCAACTCTGTGATGAACTCATACAAAGATGTTTTTGGGTGTGCTTCATCCAATGGACTTATCCATGGGCTGTTTCGGCGTTTTAAAATATTGAAGGCTTTGTTCATCCGCAGGAGGCAGCGTATTACCAAACGGTGGGATATCCCCTTTCGCCCTGCTGACCTTTATACTCAATTCTCCTTTTTTCGCATTCGGTTCAAGGGTATAATTGTTTTTCAGGTAGGCTGCTTTCTTGAGTTGTTTGATAAGGATGCTGTTTGGGCCGAAAAGAATCTTGAAATGCAGCGGCTTCCACCACACAAAGGATTTTATGCCCGAAGCGGGGTGCATATAAAAAAGGCCAATTCTCTTGCCGATAAAATATCTCGGTATAATTACCTACTTGTTCTACAATCCGACTATGTTTATGGCAAAATTCACAAGAGATTTTGTAGCAAAATTCATGTGAAAAGAGAAAAAATAGCAGAGAGATTTTCCGATTAATGTGAATTCAATTATAAGACTGGTAATAATCTGTTATAATTAGAAAAAGTCTATAGGAGGAATAGCAATGGGCAAAGCATTTGACCGTATAACTATTAATCCCGCTGTTTGTATGGGACAACCTATCATACGGGGAATGCGCATTACGGTTGCCTTTGTACTAAAACTGCTTGCTTCCGGTATGAGCCATAAAGAAATCTTAAAGGCATATCCAGAGCTTGAAGAAAAAGATATCTTACAGGTCATTGAGTATGCAGCGTGGCTTGCAGAAGAGTATCATCGTCCTATACCGGTTCATGCTGAATGAGTCTAACGTTTCTCGCAGATATTCATATCTCTCCTCTTACCGTTAAAGATTTAAGGAATAAAGGATACAACATTAAACGCATTTCGGATGACCTGCCTACAACTGCTTCTGATAAGGAGATCGTTAATCTGGCATTTCAGGAAAAAGCAGTGATTATTACACAAGACCTTGATTTCTCCGCAATAATTGCTCAGAGCGGCCTCGATAGCCCGAGTGTTATTTCATTACGTGTCGGTAATGCTAAGCCGGACATGATCACACGGATTCTAATGACTGTGTTACCTCTGATTGAGATCGAGCTTCGTGAAGGAGCAATTGTATCGATAAACGAGAAAGAATATCGTATAAGAAAACTTCCTGTGGCTGAATAACCCTTTTGCAGGTCTTAAAGGATTACCAAATCAAAAGGGGTTCGGATGCACGCAATTATCGGCCCCGGCAAAATCAAAATATGACTAATATCTGAAAAAATCTGCTGCGGGATATTGAGGGGAAGAAAAATTTAGGCTGCGGCCATTGCAAAAGTCTGAAATGCGTCTAAGATTCCAGCCCAATTTGATTTTTCTCATTTCTCCGGATACAATAGGAACAACAGGAGGTGAAAGAGATGTCCCCGTCTATCAAGCTGAATATTGTCATTTATAAAGAAGGAGAAGATTGGATAGCGCATTGTCTTCAGATGGACATTGTAGCCTCTGGAAAAAGCGCAAAGGCCGTTGAAGATGATATTATCGACCTCATAAAGGCACAGATACACTTTGCGATTGATAACGATAACATGGGGAACATCTTCAAGCCGGCACCTTCCAATATATGGAATATGATCGGGCATGCTAAACGGTGCGATTCGAGAAGCATCCGACTGCTTATTCCCCATAAGCGTAAGAAAGAGTTCATTCCTCCCGTTAAAGAGGTAGAGTTCTGTTTTGCCTAAGATACGCCCTAACGCACTGAAGCATCGTGAACTTCTCGCCAGACTAAAAGAGTTCGGCATTATCGAGGTAAAGGACAGAGGCAAAGGCAGTGAGCGAGTTCTTATCCTTAAGGCCAGCTTGACAGGCAGCAAGTACACAGGCCCACAGATTCCCATCAAATGCCACGGTGAAGGTACCGAACACAGCGTGAGAGTCATTGATGCCGTGCTGAGAAGATTCTCAATAGACCCGAATAAATTCTGGACATATTAGCCCCGTGTATAAAAACAAGCATAGAGAGGTCACCCATTATACATCAACCCCGGCAAGGAAATATGACTATGATCTGAAAAAATCTGCTGCGGGATATTGAGGGGAAGAAATAAGGAGTATTTTCAGTTTTAGCTCCCCTCCTATTTTAGGAGGGGACAAAGGGGTGGTAAGTGAAACAATCTAATGCTCATTCACTTTGCAGTTTGAACTTCAACAGTAGCAAGAATAGGGACAAGTAGCAAGAATAGGGACACATCCTATTTTACTTAAAATTAAAAATTTAGGCTTAATTCTCAGTAGCCAAAATCGTATTAAGCCTGAAAGAGGGGTTGGGGATGTAACAGCGATCTTTTACCGGTGTTAAGAAAATCCTGCATGGTATTGTATACTAATAGAGATTAAAGTATGGATGAGGAATGGAAACACAGATGGTACAAAAGAAACTTTTCACGATAGAATTCGCAGCCCAGGTACTTCTGAAAAAGGGACTCATATCGAAGGACCAGTACAATGAAATCATTGTAAAAGGCAATGCCCAGAGGGCGAGATTGCAGAAGTATCAGGAATCCCATTCTTCAAGACGATCCCAGCCATACACGGTCTCACCGGCAGAAGTCATATCTTCCTTCAATATCGAGATGCCCGAAAAGAATAATGCCATACTGACCGAAGATGCCATAACAGAGGCGATTGCCCTTGAGGTAAAGATGCCTTATATAAAGATCGACCCGTTAAAACTGAACCTTGAAGTTGTTACCACTCATGTGCCCCGGCCATTTGCACTGAGACATCTTATTATCCCGATAAGTGAAAAAGATGGGGTCGTGACAATGGCAGTGGCAGACCCTTTTAACCTGGAAGCTATCGAAAGCCTTCAACATGCAAAGAAGTTAAAGATAAGGCTTGTCCTCAGCTCAAAGAACGACATATTGAAGATCATAAGAGAGTTCTTCGGATTCAGGGCATCGGTCGCTGCAGCAGAAGCCGAAATACCCACGAGCACCGAGTTGAGCAATCTTGAACAGTATTTCAAGCTCAGGGGACAGGGAGAAATAGAGGCAACGGATCAGCATATTGTAAATGCAGTGGATTATCTCCTGCACTACGCATTCGACCAGAGGGCGAGCGATATACATATCGAACCCAAAAGAGACAAATCCTTTGTTAGGTTAAGGATCGATGGTGTTCTGCATTATATACATACCATTCCCAAATCCATACACCCGCCTCTGGCATCCAGAATAAAGATGCTTTCTCGCATGGACATTACCGAAAAGAGAAGGCCTCAGGACGGCAGGATAAAGACACAGTATAAGGGAAAAGAGATAGAGCTAAGGGTTTCCGCCCTTCCTGTAGCATTCGGAGAAAAGATAGTTATAAGAATATTCGATCCCGAGATCCTTTTACAGGACCTCGACCAGCTTGGTTTTTATCCGAGAGAATATCAGCTTTATAATGCCTTTATCAGAAGACCTAACGGGGTTATACTTGTCACCGGACCTACAGGCAGTGGTAAGACAACCACACTCTATTCTTCCCTCAAGACTTTATCTTCGCCGGAGGTGAATATAGTCAGCATAGAAGATCCGATAGAAATGGTTATAGAGGAATTCAACCAGATAGGAATACAACCGGCCATAGGCGTAACCTTTGCCTCTATCCTTAGAAATATACTCCGTCAGGATCCGGATATTATAATGGTCGGCGAGATAAGAGACAAAGAGACAGCAGAAAATGCCGTGCAGTCAGCCCTCACAGGTCATCTTGTCCTTTCGACGCTGCATACTAATGATGCCCCCTCGTCTGTCATAAGGCTTCTTGATCTCGGCATCCCGTCATTCCTTATATCATCAACAATCATAGGTATCGTCGCACAGCGGCTGGTGAGAAAGATATGCCCTCATTGTAAAAAAGAAAGAAGACTTACCGATGAAGATATGGAACATCTGCAAATAGCTAAGAGACCTATCAGGGTAAACTACGGCGAGGGATGTCTTGAATGCAGGGGCACAGGTTACAAAGGAAGGACTGCGATATTCGAGGTCATGGAATTTTCGGATAAATTACGTTCCGTGCTCTCCGATAAAGTAGAATTAAGCATACTTTACGAGGCAGTCTAAACCGACGGGATGGTTAATCTGAGACAGGTGGCTATAAGGAAAATGCTTGAAGGGCTCACAACATACGACGAGGTCATCGCGATGACCGGATAAAAATATCTTTAATATTATTGTCCGAGTTCCCTCAACCTTTCTTTAACCTTTGTCTTCAGCGCCTCAGCCGATGACAGATTCAGAAAGGTATGATAGTGGCTTTCTGCCTCCGAAATATCCCCTTCGGTCTCGAGGAGCAATGCATAATTCAGGTGTGCCTCTGCGTATGATGGTTTTATAGAGAGGGCTTTTTTATAGAGCGACTTTGCCTTTTCCGTATTGCCGACCAGTTCCTCTGTTACGGCAAGGTTATTCATGGCCTCATAATAATCGGGCTTAAGCCGGATTGCTTTGTCGTAAACAACAGAGGCTTCCTTATATCTTAATTGATTCTTTAATGCAAGTCCTAAATGATTATGCATAACCGCATCATCGGGTTTTATAATAAGAGCCTTTTTTAGGATATTTTCCGCGGCTGCATAGTTTTTTTCTTTTATCAGTTTTATTGCATCTTCATGAAATCTTGCTGCATCGGGTAACTCTGCAGCCGTATCTTCTTTCTTTTCCTGCCCGGTTTTATACTTTTGTTCAACCCTTACAGGTGGTTTCAAAACAGGTTTGCCTTTGAACTTATAGATTCCGATAGAAAACAATAATACGGTTACCGCAAAGACTGCGAGGATTATAACCCATGTCTTCCTCTTATCATCAAGCTGAAATGTATGTACCTTTTTAACAATCTCTTTAGGGGATTTTGTCTCCTCTGCCTTCTTGAGGGCCTTAAGGATTATACTCATATATACTTGCCCCTTTTGGTAAAGAAAAATCGAATACGGAGTCTTCAATCCCGGTATTTATCCTGATATTCTCAAGTATAATCTCGATCCTGTTTGAACGATGGTCATTTATCACAAAAGACTTTATTGGAAAATCTCCGTCCGATGCCTCAAGTTCTATAGAAATGATATTGCCCATCGGTTTTTTCGGAATTAATATTAATCGGTTATTTTTTTTAGTTATATCGAATTCATCTCTTATATTTCCGAAGCCGCTTAAAAGGGCAACCGGTGCCTGACCGTATGACTGTCTGGTGAAAACCCCCTTTAATGCCTCTTTTTCGGTCTTTTTATAGATTATAATTTTGCCGTTGTTTATTATGACCTCCTGAGGTTTTTCTGTCCTGTACTCCCATTTCATCTTTGAGGGTCTTTTTATCGAGAGAGAACCCTTGTATGTGTCGGTACGTTTCAGGTCTTTTATGTAACTCTTTTGAACAAAATTCCCTTTCATATCCATTATCTTCCCATAGGCATCCTGGATTTTCCGGACATCTTCATCTACAGTGGAAGCTGATAGAGATGAAAAGGCGAGCATTGAAAATAACCATAAAGTTATGAGAGCGTTAATATATCTCATCCAATATACCATCCTTAATCCGACAATGTGCCGGTTCTATAAGCAATAAGACATTATAGAAGTTACAAAACAAGAGGTCAATAAGCCGAATTTTAGATTTCTAAGAAGGTTATATTTACCCTCTTTCGTATTTTAGTTGAAACACAATCTATTAAAAACACTGAGGCACTGAGACACAGAGAAAACAAGTAATGAACCTCCCCGCCGCAGAGACGGCGGGGTATCAAAAAAATAAATCATACTTTGTCATTCTCGCTTGTCGGGAATCCTTCTGACCCCCTCTTTGGAAAACCAGGGGTTAGGGGAGATTTATTGAAAATTTATTTATTCAAAAATCCCCCTTCATCCCCCTTTGCCAAAGGGGGAATATAAGGACACCCCACAGCAGAGACTGT
>JACQXD010000078.1 GCA_016208875.1 Nitrospirota bacterium | reverse complement strand
GTGTAGTATAGTGTAGTAAATTTAACTATACAATTATATACAAGGAGAAAAATGAGCAATCCATTTCGTCCCGGTAATGGAATAATGCCACCTTATCTGGCTGGTAGAGAAGATGAGATACATTGGTTCGAAAACTCCCTAAGCTCTGCTCTCTCCCTTCCCCAAAATCTGGTTCTTTCAGGAATACGTGGAACAGGCAAGACAGTTTTGTTAAGAAAGTTTGAGGAGATATGCACCAAGAAAAAATGGCTCCCGGGGAGGGACTCGAACCCCCGACAGGGTGGTTAACAGCCACCTGCTCTGCCGACTGAGCTACCCGGGAATTATCATTTTTAAAGAGATATTATACAATAAAAAACTGCTTTTCTGTCAAATACGAGATAACCCGGGTGGATACCCTTCAGGAGACGGTTATTTTAAGATCGCAAAGTCAATCTCAACTTAGCCTGTAAACTATCGGTATTACGAGTCTTGCCTCGGCAGGCGGTCGAGGGAACGGTGAGGCATTTTTGACCGCCTCTATTGTGTGCCGGTCGAGCAGTTCAAAGCCGGAACTCTGCACTACCCTAATATCCCTGACACAACCATCAGGATTTATGATAAACGAGACACGGACATTTCCTTCCCATCCCATCTTCCTTGCCATCTTCGGGTATGTCACTTTTTTTTGGATCGCATCTCTGATATAGGAAAAGCTCTCTTTGATATAAACGTCTTCCCTGCTTTTGCCGCTATCTTTTGACCCTGCATTTGTTTGAACCGGAGCGATGTTGCTTGCCGTATTTTCAATAACGTCCTTTACTTCATCTCTCTTTTGCTTCTGTGCAGCCACAGGCGTCTGATTTTCAGAGATCGCAGGCGGTAGGGCATGAGGCTCAGGCCTATCTTCGATAACACGGTTTTCAACCCTCTTTGTAATGACCTCTTTTTTCTTTTCCTCCGGAGTAATACTATTGGAAGTGTCCTGCACGACACGCTGATCATTCACGCTGAAATCAATGGTGATAACCCTGCTTTTTGAAGGAGAAATAACGCTGCTCATCGCGATAACCCCGAATACTATTGCATGGATAATAAGGGAGAGATGAATCCCCCTCGTCTGATAATTCACCGTTTTCCCTCTGTCTGAAGACTTACCTTTCTGAACTCAAGGCTTTTAACGATGTCGAGGACATCCACAAAAACCTGTAGTACAATGTCTCTATCAGCCCTTATCAAAATAGGTAAGGATTTATCGCTGTTGCAGTAATGCCTTCCGTTTTTTGCAAAAAAACCTGTCAGTGCCATTGTAAAAAGCCCTGCAATACCTGCCGATGACAGAAGATATGTCCGATACCCCGGTACAAAGGGAGAACCGGCCATGAACGGGATTACCCTGAAATTGCAGAGCTTGCACGCTATACCCCCAATCCCTATCAATGAACCTGCAACAAATACGAATAAATATGCGTACCTGAAGGATGGGGCATGCATGAATGACAAGTTTATCTTGAGCCTTTCCGGGATAAAGCGACTCACGATCTCTGATGTCCCGCCTATGGGACAGAAGTGGCTGCACCACAATCTCCCCATAAAGAAGGTTATAAGCAGGATAACTCCGACAAGGGATGCACCAAACCACATAGCCTGTATGTTGTTTTTAATCCCGGATACGATACCGGTCGGGGAAAGGATGAAGAACATCCTTGGGCATACTGTTCCGCACATGTTGACCTCTCCCGCTATTTGAGGTATTACGGCGAACGGCGATAGAAAAAGAACCATACCGATAAGGATAGTCAAGTATCTTTTATTAAGATGTTTTTTAATGACTGTGGTCTTCATGGTCTTTACATCTCAATACATTAATAGTCTGTATCCGGGAACCGTCCATCGAATCAATGATCTCTATCTTTCTGTTTTCGCCATTGTCGTTGAACACGACATACACGGGCAGCCTTTTACCGAACTCTACCTCTTTAAACCTTCCCGCTTCAAAAGATATCGGGTTGGAGAAGGGCATCCTGATCACCGGAGGATACCAGCTATGTATCTCGGCACCGGCCATCCTTATCTCGATATCCTTCGATCTCTGCAGGTTCTTCATCGAAAGTGCAAGAACATATCTACCTCCGTCTACACCGATATAAAGGGGCTTTGATTCAGCCGCTTTCTTGATCGTTACCATCGCATGTTTATAGCCGGGGAAACTGAGTTTTGCAATCGCCGTACCTGCGGCAAATCCGGCAATTAAAAAAATAATGACCTTAATTGTCCTCTTCACATCTAACCTCCCCATCTGTAAACAAATCCCGTAAAAAAGGTCATCGGTTGACCGGGTGCATAGATTGCCTGATCCGAGCCGCTCTTGGACGCCCGCTCTGCATATAGCTCATCCGTGATATTTATAGCCCGAACATAAATCTCCCACTGCTTTGTTATGTGATATGAAACCCTTATATTGAAGATATCATGGCCGTCATACTTCTCCGTATTGGCGTCGTCCATCCAATAGCTGCCGAGTTTTACCCATTCGAGTTCGGCCAGTCCTCCTTTAAGAAATACCGGCTTGTAATTCAGTCTTGTATTCACGATAACCCTCGGAGCAACCGGCATCTCTTTTCCACTGTAATCAACGCTGGAAGATACCGTATACTCATTATATTTGTGTACGGCATAGGAAAAAGAGGTGTTCAACTCGACATCCTTTATGGGCTTGATCCCTACCCCGACCTCTATCCCCTTATGTTCGGTCTCCCCTGCATTCACCCGCTGTGTTACGTTTGTCTGGGGCGAGTAATTTACTATATCGTCCTTTTTTATCATGTAATAAAGAGAGGTATCGAATGTAATGATCTGCCCGATGCCTCCCCTAAGCCCTACCTCATAACTATCGGCCTTTACAGGTTCAAGGTTAATCGCCGATGAGGCAGTTCCCTGACTTCCACGGAACAGGTCTCCGGAAGAAGGTACCCTGAAGGCATTGTTGTAAGATGCAAAGCCGCTTATATCTTTAGTAAGGTCGTAGGTTAAACCTATCTTTGGGCTTAGATGGCTGAACGTCCGTGTAGTATCGGGAGGCCGGTTCGCATTCGAAGGAAGATTTGTTTTATAGTCGTAAGAGAGGTTGTCATATCTTGTGCCTGCCGTAAGACGTAGTCTATTGATGGGTAATGTCTCGATCTGTAGATACGGCGAAATGCCTGTAAATGTTGCCTCATAGTCATAATTATTGTCCGTATTTGTTACATAGTCGTAAGAGACGTATTGGTCGCCGCTCTTTGTGACCTTTATACGTCTTTCAAAATAATCTCCGGGTGTATAATCAACGTCAACCCCGCCGATCAGTCTGATCTTCAATGCATCGAAATCATGTCTGTACTTTGCAAGCAGGCCCAAGGAATAAAACTTAGTTGTAGAGTCATAACCGTAATAGTTGGAGCCGGCCTTGAATATCCCCCATCCGGGCAGGAGGTCCATCTCGTTCCACCTGAAATATGGTATCAGGCTCAAAAGGTCTTTTTCCCCAAACTCGTTTTCGTATTCCGTAGAGAGCCTGAAGGCCCTGACATTTTATTGAGATTTTAGGAACTACGGGTTAGGTTCTGGGAGGTTGCTCTATACGAGTAGAAGACAATAATGGGGCATGAAACGAATCATAAGGTTTGAAAAATCCTATGGTCTCGAAAGACATCAATTCCAATGGATATTCATGTAAGGAGGGAGAGTCTGTGTTTGTAGATAAAAAAGTGCCTGAGTCGCTGCAAACATCGAGAGATACCGATACTATATATTTTATATGGTTGGTCGGAGAGACGGAGATATATGCAGTGTATGGTGATAGAATTGATGCAAGTAAAACGACAAGTATCAATACGGCATTTAATTTCATACTCATATGTATATTGCACTTGATGGTTCGAGCCTATCAAGGAAATTATTTTAAATGATATTTTGATATGTTTCTCAAGAATGGAACGAGGGCAAGGTTCAGCATGTCTACGTGCCCGAGAGAAGACCAAACCGCAAGATTGACTTTGAGCAGCGACATATTTAATAATAATTAGCACTCTAATATTTAGAGTGCTAATTCATGTAACAGAGGTGTTTTCATGCCCGTTGAGAAACTCGAATTTAAAACCGAAGTCAAACAGATACTCGACCTTGTTATCCATTCGCTCTATTCGCATAAGGAGATTTTTCTGAGAGAACTCATATCGAATGCCTCCGACGCTATAGACAAGGCGAGATATGAATCGCTTACGAAAACAGATATCCTTGAAAATGAGAAGGAATTCAGAATTAAAATAATCCCGGACAAGTTATCCGGAACGCTGACCATCAGCGATAACGGCATAGGCATGACGCGAGAGGAGATCGTAGAGGAACTCGGCACAATCGCGCATTCCGGTACGAAGGAGTTCTTAAAGATACTTCAGAATAACAAGGACGCCGGAAGGGGACTCGAGTTGATCGGTCAGTTCGGGGTCGGCTTTTATTCGTCTTTTATGGTGGCGGATAGGGTAACTGTCCTTACGAGGAAGGCCGGAACCCAGGAGGCAGGCATTAAATGGGAATCCGCTGCCGACGGCTCATACACTATCGAGGAATACGACAAGAGCGGTAAGGGGACGGATGTTGTCCTGCACCTTAAGGAGGAGGAAAAAAGATATCTCGATGAGTGGGAATTGAAGGGTACCGTAAAAAAATATTCCGATTTTATCGAGCACCCAATCGTAATGGATGTAGAGCGGGAAAAGGAAAGCGAGATAGATAAGGGAAAGAAGTTTAAGGTGAGGGAGGAAGAGACCCTCAATTCGATGCGCGCGATATGGCTCAAGGATAAATCGGAGATAACCGAGGACGAATATAACGAGTTTTACCGTCATATCAGCCACGACTTTGCCGAACCTGCAAAGGTTATCCATTATAAGGCCGAAGGCACCTCTGAGTTTACCGCACTCCTTTATATTCCGAAGACGGCGCCGTTCAACCTGCATTATAAGGAGTATAAGATCGGTCCGGCTTTATACGTAAGGCGGGTACAGATCATGGACCACTGCGAGGAAGTTATTCCCCCCTACCTCAGGTTTGTTCGCGGGGTTGTTGATTCATCGGACCTGCCTCTCAATGTTTCTCGCGAGATATTGCAGAATAACCGGCAGGTGGAGATCATCAAAAAAAACGTTACCAGGAAGGTTCTGGACGCGATAGATGAGATGAAGAAGAACGAGTACGAAAAATACGTTGAGTTCCATAAAGAGTTCGGACGTGTTCTTAAAGAGGGGATCCATCTCGATTTTTCAAAAAGGGAGGATATCGCAGACCTCCTGCTCTTTTCGTCCACAAAGACTGCAGCAGGGACTTATACGACACTCAAGGACTATGTCGAGGGCATGAAGGCGGATCAGGAGCATATATATTACATAACCGGGACTTCGCTTGAAGAGACCCTTAGGTTTCCATATCTCGAAGCCTTTAGTGACAAGGGCTACGAAGTCCTCGTTATGCTCGACGAAATTGACGACTTTCTGATGGGGAGCCTTGAATACAAGGGTAAGAGGCTCAAATCGGTTGTTAAGGGCGATGTAAAACTCGATAAGGCAGACGAGGAGGCGCGTAAGGAGTCAGGGAAAAGATTCGAAAGGTTGATAGAACTGATTAAGGACATGTTGAAAGACGATGTCAAGGACGTGAGACTATCGGGAAGGCTTAAGGATTCGGCCTGCTGTCTTGTCTCCGAGGAAGGCGATATCGATCCCCGGATGGAAAAATTGCTAAAAGCAATGGGGCAGGAAGTCCCTCACAGTAAGAGGGTACTTGAGCTTAACCCGTTGCACCCCCTCTTTGAGGCCATGAACTCTCTGTTTGAAAAAGACAGGGAGAACCCCGTACTAAAGGATTACATAGGGATACTCTATAATCAGGCACTCATTCTGGAGGGATCCAAGCCTAAAGACCCGGCTGCTTTTGCTGCTGCTATGACGAAGATTATGACCGAGAACGTGAAGAGGTCCGGGGACTGAAGTAAATAAAAACCAAAAAACTTGAGGGACTGTTCAGATAAATGGGTATCCGCAGACTGGAAATGTCTTACGCCATTTAAATATTCTCTACCATCTCCCAAACACCGCAGGGGCAGATGCCTGCACAGAAGGCGCAGCCGATGCATTTTTCTTCGTCAACGACATACTCGTATGAACCGTCTTTGTGTTCAACCCTGCTTATTGCACCCCAGTAGCAGGTTGCCTCGCACATATGGCAGTCGCGGCATGTTGCACAAGACATGCATTTTTCAGCCTCTTTTTCGGGAGTGAACCCCGTTAGAAAATTCGGATGTTGTTTTTTTTCTAACGGGGTGAAGTCTCCCTTGCAGATATCGTAATATTCGGTTTTTATTCTCTCATACGGTATAACCTGTTTTATTTCAGGCCATCTCGGTGCATGCATCAACTGATAATTAATCGTGTCCGCAGCGATCCTTCCCTGACCGATTGCATGTGTTACAAGACCGGGTCTTGTTGCATCGCCTATTGCAAAGACCTTAACATCGGATGTCTGGCCTATATCATTAACCACAATCCATCCTTTTTCCGTATGAATGTTCGGTGGAAGGAAATCCAAAATCGGCACCTCACCTACTGAAACTATCACAAGGTCTGCATCGAGAGATGTACTGTCGGTGAAATATATCTTCCCTTCTTTTTTATCGTATCTATCCGTAAATTTTGGCCATTGTATCTCGGTACCTTTTTCCTTTGCTATCTCCATCTCTTTTCCGAAAGCTGCGGGCCTTTGAATATCAACTGCTGTGACGGATTTTGCACCGCAGTTGAATGCCTGTGACGCAACGTCCATTCCAACATTGCCTGCACCGATAACAACTATGTTTTTGCCTTTAAGCTCAGGCAAGTCTCCAATATTGATCCCCTTGAGGAACTCGATTGCAGACACCGCATCATCTGAACCCTGAAATTTAATTATCCTCGGTTTATG
>JACQXD010000077.1 GCA_016208875.1 Nitrospirota bacterium | reverse complement strand
TGGGGAAGAGCAAATCTTTTACCTTTTGTCCCGGCGGCGAGAAGCAGCGCGCCCATACTGGCCGCCTGGCCTATACAGTAGGTTGCGATATCGGATTTTACATACTGCATTGTATCGTAGATTGCAAGACCGGAAGATACTATTCCACCCGGTGAATTTATATAGATATGAATATCCTTATCCGGGTCTTCGGACTGCAGGAAAAGCATCTGTGCTATGATCGTATTTGCAACAACATCGTCTATAGCTGTGCCCATAAATATTATCCTATCCTTAAGAAGCCTTGAGTATATGTCATATGCCCTCTCCGACCTGCCGGTTTGTTCTATTACCATCGGTATAAGCGTCAAATCATTCTCCTTTCACCTGAGTAGCCTTAGAAACTAAAAAGTCCATTACCTTCTGCCCGTATAAAGAATTTCTCAATCCATCAAGTGAACCATCCTTTTGTATATACACCTTCATCAAGGATTCGGGTGACATAGAAACTCTCTGCGATATATCGATAATCTTTTCCTTAAGTTCCTCATCCGTTACTGTTATCCCTTCTTTTTCTCCAATAACCGAAAGGAGTATCATAACCTTTACGGTCTTAACAGCCTCAGGTCTCAATTCAGCCCTTAATACAGCCTCGTCTTTATCGGATTTTTTGGCAGCCTTAACCTCATTAACCATTGCAGACAGCTCTTTTTCGAGCATTGAATCCGGCACATCGAAATCATGCTCACCGACAAGTTTTTCGAGGATCTCGTCTCTCTGAGTTTTCAGTACCTGCTCCTTTTTCGCTTTTTCTATCTCCACCTTAACACCGACTCTGAGTCCTTCGAGGTTTTCGAATCCCATGTCTTTTGCAAACTCGTTATCTACTGCAGGGAGATTTTTTTTCTTAACCGCCTTAATAATATTTTTAACCGATGCTTTTTTACCTGCAAGATTTTTTACGTGAAAGTCTTCCGGGAATTGAACCTCGACCTCAACGGTCTCTCCGGCCTTTTTCGCCTTAAGGCTTTCGGTTATCTCTTTCGGCAGGCCTTCGACCCCTACTTTCAATACCTGATCTTTTGCAGACATTGTCTGATCGTCATATCTAATTTCATAGTCTACCGTTATCAGGTCATCCGTCTCAATCTCTTTATCTGCAATTTCATACGTAGCCTTTAGTTCCCGCATTCTCTCAAGGGAGGTATCGATCTCCGGATCGGAAACAACTATAGGGGTATCCTTTACCTGAATATTTGTATAATCAAGATCCTCTATCTTAGGTCTTATCTCAACCGTTAGGACAAGGGAAAGAGGGTGATGTCTCCGGAAATCTATCCCTCCATCCAGCACAGGTCGTGAAACGGGTACAATACCGGCCTCCTTGATCGCCTGCTCGTAAAATTCCGGGATAATTTTCTCTACAGCCTCTGCCTCGACGCTTTTTCCGAAATGTTTCTCGATTATATTCATCGGCGTTTTGCCCGGTCTGAACCCCGGGATCTTCGCCTTTTGGCGGACTTTTTCAAGGGAATCCTTGATTTTACTCTCGATAGCCCAGGTTGGTATCTCTATATTCAGCCGCTTCTTTGTTGCACTGAGATCCTCTACAGTCTTAAGCAATCTTATCCTCCATGGAAAGTAAAAGGTAATTTATTTAATGTAAAACAATACGGAAACTTTGTCAATTTTCTCGATGCTTTTTCTTATGTTTCTCTGATATACTTTTACAATGAAGAAAGTCCGATAGCGGTTTGAGGAAACGATGGAGAAAAAATCCATACTCCTGGTCGAAGACGATATGCAGATAAGGGAATCCACAAAACTTATCATCGAGACAAAGTACCATGTATTGGAGGCGTCGGATTATGACGAGGCCATTGCCGAGCTTAAAAACCCCTTAGACCTTGCAATCATTGATTATATCCTGCCGGATTACGATGGGTTTGATCTATTAAAGGAAATCAGAAAGGTAAAGCCGTCGCTGCCTGTGATAATGATGACGGGCTATGGTACGGAGCAGGTGGCTATGAGGGCACTCAGAATGGGTGCGACCGATTACATAAAAAAACCCTTAGACATTCCCTACCTTATGAATAAGATATCGGAGCTGCTCGGAGAGGATACGGATATTAAAAATGACGTCAACTATCTTAATGTCGCAAAAAATAGAGATGAAATTATAATAGATGGGATAGCAAGGTATATAGAACAAAAATATAAGGAAAACCTCACACGCGATAAGCTTGCGGATATAGCAGGAATGAATGAGTATAAATTCTGTAGGGCATTCAAAAAGAGGATCGGGCAGAGTTTTATCTCATACCTGAACGGTATTAGGATAAAAAATACCGCAGAACTTCTCAAAAATCCTGATCTGTCCATAACGGAGGTAGCACACCGTGCAGGTTACGGTAGTGTCGAGCATTTTGAAAGGGTATTCAAAAAGAGATATGAGATGTCACCACGGGAATATCGTAGGAAATTGAATAGGAACGATTAACTCAATATTACCCTTATTCCTTTATTTTTCAGCCTCGCACAAAAAGTCAAATAAAAAGCACGAAAAATCAAGATTTTTTCTATAAAACTATTGTAGTCTTTAACCCTGCATCGAAATATTAGCTTTACGGAGGGGGAGGGGGCGGATTTTGAAAGGGAATAATAAAGAAGAATTAATTGCCGGGAATATAAGAAATGCGGAAGAGAAAAAACAAAAGGGCAAACCACAGAGGGCACAGAGAATTTGTGTTCAAGTTTTACAATAGAGCTTTACGGAGGGTGAATGAAAAGAATCAATAAACAACAGCGGGTAAAAATCTCAATCTTAATATCTGTTCTACTATTAATCTCTGCTATATTTTTTATACAGGGCTGTACATCCCTCAGTGGTAGTAATAACTCGACAGACAACAACAGCGCCCCACCCTCTGCCCCCACAGGCCTTTCGGTTACATCTGCCAACCAGAAGATAACCATATCATGGAATACCAGAAGATAACCATATCATGGAATACAGTAGAAGGAGCGACATCCTATAACCTCTATTACGGAACCAATAGCGGCATAAATAAAGAAACCGGCACAAAGGTTTCTCAAATCACAAGCCCCTTCACTCTATTTGACCGTATATTACTTCAGACTCTGACAACATTGACGATTATGCGGGATGTATCCCGTAAAACCAAAACAGGAGGGGTGTTATGAGAAAAGGATTGTTGTTACTCGTTTTATTCGTTTTATTCACTCCAAGTTTTAGCTTTGCAGAGGTCTATTGGGGAGATTTGCATGTGCATACCTTCTATTCATAATGATGCAGAATTGGGGGGCTTGTCATCTACTGAAAATGTTGATAAAGCATGTCAATATGCCAAGAATCACGGCCTGAACTTTGTAGCTGTTACAGACCATGCTGAATCGAGCGGAAATGGAAAGATGACCCAAACTTTATGGGACAACTCAATAATACCTCAGATTAAAGCCCAAAGTCCGAACACCTATTGTGCCGAGACCTCCACATTCATCCCCCTCATCGGCTATGAATGGACAAGTTCAACTTTTGGTCACAAGAGCGTAATATTTAAAAACCTGGACATACCATGGAGCGTTGTTTATAGTTCCTATTCAGGAGACGGTAGCCGTTACAAAAACTATCCCACTGACCTCTGGTCTGCTCTCGACAGTGCAGGCTATCAATCAACTGCTGTAACCCTTCCACATCACCCTGCCGGCGGGCCTGCGGCAACAAACTGGGACTATCAGAACCCGGCAGATCAGCCGGGAGCGGAAATCTACTCGGAACACGGAAATAAGGAGGGTTCGGGATGAACATGGATTATGATTTACTGGCTGTAGCGATATTTTTTTTATTGAGTTTAATAGGTGCAGTTGTTCTCTTTAAATTTTTAAAGTCAAGTAATCACAAATAGGAAATAGAGTATGAAAATCATTTTTATATTAGGAGGTTTTTTATGAGTAACGAAGATTTAAAATTTGGTCTTGGGTGGCTTCCTGATTATCCGGATTTCAGGGATCACATGGTAGATAATGATGAGGTATCGTCCCGATTGAAGGCATTGGGATA
>JACQXD010000076.1 GCA_016208875.1 Nitrospirota bacterium | reverse complement strand
CTCGCCTCCTTTCCGGCGGACTCAGACACAGGAGAGGGATTGGTAAAGGCAGCAGACCATGCCTTATATGATGCGAAAGGTAGTGGTCGCAACAGGGTATGCAGGATGTACGGTCGGTAAAATTTTAAAGAGGAGGAGAGGATAATGAGAAAACAGCATAATGGATGGTATTTACCCCTGTGCGCATTTCTACTTGCTTTTTTGTTGGTTGGAAAAGGGGAATCGCAGGAGGGGCTGCCTTTGGTCCGCATCGGGGTCGTCCCTGCCATGACCGTGACAGCGACGATCAAGCAGTATCAGCCCATCGTGGATTATCTGAACAGACGATTAAACATTAACGCACAACTCATGCCCCAGAAGGACTATGTAACGGTCCTTGAGAAGATGAAAAATAATGAGATAGATGCAGGCATCATGGGAAGCCTTATCTGTTACAGGGCAATCAAAGAGATCAGGGCTATCCCGTTGGCCAGACCGGAGATGGCTGGAGATTCCACCTATGAAGGCGTGGTCTTTGTGAGAAAGGACAGCGGTATCAAAGATATCTACGGCCTTAAAGGGAAGGTTTTTGCTTATGTGGACAGATACACCTCTGCAGGATATGTCTATCCAAAATTTCTCCTCAAAGAAAAAGGATATGGTACCGACAGGTTCTTTAAAGAAGCAGTCTTTGCAGGAAAACATGATGCTGCTGTCTTGATGGTCCTGAATAAAAAGGCGGCCGGCGGTGCTGCAAAAGACGATGTATATTTCAAGCTTGAAAAAGAAAATCCGAGGGTCAAGAATGAAATGAGAATCCTTCATCTATCGTCCGCTAAATTTCCTGACAGAACCATTGCTGTCAGGAAGGGCTTTGATTCCGTCCTGGCGGGAAAGATCAAAGATGCCCTTATAAATATGGACAAGGATGAAGAAGGCGGAAAGATTCTGAAGGCCTCTGGTTTTGATAAATACATAACCACAGAGATAAAGGATTTCAGGAATCTGGAGAAGATGCTCAGATGAAGCTCCGCATCAGGATTCCCCTTATATATACCCTCCTCATCGCCTTACTCGGAGTGGTATTCATCGTTTTTACATCAAGGTTTGTGGAAGATCGCATGGTTGAGGAAGAAGAGGAGTATTTCAGAAGCATCACCAAGACCCTTGCCTTAAACAGCGCCAATGCGATTGTACTTAAAGATTATGCAGCCCTCAGTGGTATTGTGGATAATATGGCTAAAGGCGAGCATGTCAACTATGCCATTATTCTGGATGAAAACGGCATGGTCATTGCCCATTCCCGGCATGAGCTTGAGGGGACGATATTAAACGACCCTGAGAGCCGTAAGGCCGCTGCATCCCGTGACCTTCTTATGCAGGCCGTTGGCCCGGATACTATGGATGTTACCGCGCCGCTTATGATAGCCGGCCAAAAGTGGGGCGCGGTGAGGATAGGTTTTTCCCTCGGTGAGATGAAAATAAAGGTGGCCAGGGCAAAAAATCTTATCCTTTTCTCCGGATTCATAATGGTCCTCTTTGGCGGGATTGTCTCTGTTTTTATCGCTAAAAAGATTACAGACCCTATCCATAAGTTACACAGAGGGGCGGAGCTTATCGGCGAAGGCAATCTTGATCACAGGCTCGATATCTCCACAGGGGATGAGATTGAGCAACTGGCCGCGGCCTTCAATACGATGACAGCTAACCTCAAGGAGAATTATCTGGCAATCGAGAAGGCAAAGAACGAGTGGGAGAAGACCTTTGACGCCATCTCGGACCCGCTGTTCATCCACGACAAGGAGTTCAGGGTTATAAGGTGCAACAGGGCTTATGCTGAAGCTGCAGGTATATCTTTTCAGGAGATTATCGGCAAACCCTATTACGAGATATTTCCAAAGACGGATGGACCTATGAAGAGATGCCTGAAGGTTCTGGAAACACAGGAGGAAGGTGAGGAAGGGCTTTCCCTGCGCGATGGAGGCAAAACCTACAAGGTGAGCTTCTATCTCATAAAGGATGCTGCCGGCGGATATCTCTATTCCTTGCATATAATGGAGGATATAACGGAGCGCAAGAAGGCGGAGGAGGCGCTTCGCGAGAGTGAAGAGAAATTCCGTACCATCAGCATTTCAGCCAAAGACGCCATTCTCATGATGGATAACGACGGCAATATCTCCTTCTGGAATGAAGCGGCGGTGACGATTTTCGGCCATACCGCACAAGAGGCCCTCGGCAGGGAATTGCATACTTTCCTTGCGCCTGACCGGTATCACGCGGCTTACCGGGCAGGTTTCCCAAAATTCAAGGAAACAGGTGAAGGACCCGCCGTTGGAAAAGTACTCGAATTGACGGCTGTGAAAAAGGACGGGACGGAATTCCCGATGGAGCTTTCTGTTTCCGTGGTAAAGCTGAAAGATAAGTGGCATGCTATAGGCATATTGCGTGATATAACGGAGAGGAAGCAGGCAGAGGAAGATATCCATGATCTGTTCGTAGCTGCCTTGTCGAGCCTCGCATCAGCGATAGAAGCAAAGTCTCCATGGACAAGAGGTCATTCAGAGAGGGTAACGGAATATGCTTTGAAAATAGGGAAAGAGATGGGGCTTTCTGATGATGTCCTGGATGATTTGAGGATGGCGGGGCTTCTGCACGACATCGGCAAAATCGGCACCTATGATGGAATCCTCGATAAACCGGAGGAATTGACAGATGAAGAATACGAGATAGTAAAAAAACATCCGGTGAAAGGCATGGATATGCTTTTGCCGATAAAACAGCTCAGACACATCATCCCCTGGATCAGGGGGCATCACGAAAGATACGACGGCAAAGGATACCCCGACGGCCTTAAGGGTGAAGAAATATCGCCCCAGGCGAGGATACTGGCGGTGGCGGATACCTTTGACTCCATGACAGCCGAAAGACCTTATAGAGAGACACCCGGTAAAGAAAAGGCGATAGAGGAGTTGAAGAAATATTCAGGCACGCAGTTTGACCCTGAGGTCGTTGAGGCGTTCTTAAGGGTTCTGCATAAAAATTCTTGACAATTTTGCCCATAAATGAGATAAAATATTTTTGTACCGACTTGTCAGCATGATCGTTTTGGAGATCTTGGCATTAGATCTCAGAAGGGAGGATTCCATGGCAATAGAATGGACGGAAGACTTAGCAACCGGTGTCAATGAAATTGACAATCAACACAAGGAACTCTTTAAAAGAATCAATAATCTTCTCGGTGCCTGCCATGAAGGTAAGGGCAGGGAAGAGGTTAAAAAAGTAATATGGTTTCTGGAAGACTATGTAATAACGCATTTCTCCGAGGAAGAAAGATACATGGGCAAGTATGATTATCCTGAATACAGCAGCCACAAACGGCAGCACCTCGAATTTATGGAGAACTTTTTTAATTTAAAAAAACAATTCGAATCAGAGGGTCCAGGCGTTCATATTGTCGTAAATATAAACCATCTGGTAGTTGACTGGCTGAGGAGCCATATCCGGAGATTGGATAAGGCTCTGGGTGCATTTCTAAAAACCAAAATCTGAGTTACCCTCTCGATCTGCCGGTAAAGCCTGCAGCGATCGCTCACTAAACTTTTCCTTGTCAATCTCCGATTATCAAGGATATAATACCTATCATGCGTGTACCGTTTGAATGGTTAAAAGAGTTTCTTGACATATCTTCCGGTCCCGAGGAAGTCGCCGACATCCTCACAATGATAGGACTTGAGGTTGAGGGTACGGAGAGGTTTGCCGATGATGTCGTATTTGAAGTGAATGTTACTCCTAACAGGCCCGACTGTCTCAGCATCATAGGCATTGCACGTGAACTTTCTGCTGCCTTGAATGTCTCCCTTAAATACCCGGAATATGAGATAAGCGAGAAAAGACTTACCCATGATTTTAAAATAGAGATACTCAACGATAACCTATGTCATAGGTATGCCGGCAGGATTATCAAAGGGATTAAGGTAGAGGACTCTCCGGAATGGCTTAAAAATAGGATTAGCAAATGCGGTATAAGGGCGATAAATAATGTAGTAGATATAACAAACTATGTGCTTTTGGAATTTGGGCATCCTTTGCATGCCTTTGACCTGAATACACTTTCGGGTAATACGATAAGGGTAAACACGGGAGGACAGGATAATGAGATCGTTACCCTCGATAGGGTCGAAAGGAAATTACCACCGGATGCCCTCCTCATATGGGACGCTGAAAATCCTATTGCTATTGCAGGCATCATGGGAGGAGCGGACACGGAAGTAACCGATTCTACCAATGATATATTTCTTGAGAGCGCATATTTCGAACCGAGAGCGATAAGAAGGACATCGAAGGCATTGGGCCTAAAATCCGAATCGTCATACAGGTTTGAGAGAGGCACAGACATCGAGTTTTTAATCACTGCACTCGACAGGGCGGCATTTTTAATAAAGCAAATTGCCGGAGGAACGGTCTACAAGGAAAATGATGTCTATCCAAAAAGATTTGTGCCTGTCTCGATAGATGTCGGATATGGTAAGGTCAACAGGACGCTGGATATCGATGTTTCCGATACAGAGATGGTTGACATAATTAAGAGGTTGGGCATTAATGCGGATACGGGACCGGATTCTTTCAGGGTAAGCCCTCCATCATTTCGGCTTGATCTGAAGATCGAGGCCGATATCATTGAAGAGATAGCCAGGATTTACGGTTATCACAGGATAAAGACGACTGTTCCGAAAGCTGTTATTTCAGCAGGTAATTCCGATCGTAAACGTAATTCTTTATTAAGGATAAGGGATACTATAATGAGGGCGGGATTTAGTGAGGCAATAAATTACAGCTTTATGAACGAGGCCGAACTCGATCTCCTTGATATCCCTTCGGGAGATCGAAGGCGAAAGACCATTGCGATTAAAAATCCGTTGAGAAAAGAGGAGTCGCTGCTCCGGACCACGTTGATCCCTTCTTTAATCAAGGATTTTATATACAATTTTTCGAGGGGCATTAATGATATAAAGATATTTGAGGTATCGAGGGTCTTTGAAGATATCGGAAGACCCCTACCTATTGAGATATCGTATCTCAGTGGAATCTACTATAAAGAAAAGATACCGTCTTTATGGAAAGAAGCTGCCGACAGTTTTTATCTCGTCAAAGGTGCGATAGAGTCATTATTTGACGACCTCCATATTAAAGGATTTGCATTCTCCCCATCTCATGAACCTTTTTTGCATCCCGGGCAATCTTGTGATATACGTGTTGCAGGTTCATGTATAGGTTTTCTCGGATCCCTTTCACCCTTAATAACGGAGAAACTGGATCTAAAAGTGCCTAAACTCGAGATTATCGTCTTTGAGATGGATGTAGACAGGTTGATTTCTATGATCCCTATGTCTCTGGAATTTTCGCTTTTACCAAAGTTTCCTTATGTGGAGAGGGACATTGCAATTATCATGGACGATACTCTCCTTGCATCGGATGTTGAAAATCTTGTTAGGGCTTATCCTTCGGAACTTATAGAGGACGTCTCTATTTTTGATCTCTATAAAGGCAAAAATATACCGGAAGGCAAAAAGAGTCTGGCACTCGCAATAAGATACAGGTCAAGAAACAGAACGCTTACAGAGGCGGAGGTAGAAGAACTGCATAGTAATGTTGTTAGATATATCACGGCAGAGACTGGCGGAGAACTAAGGGTTTGAGGGTCTGTTGGGTCCGGTCATAGGGATAACAGCAGAGATTGAAACCGGATATCTAAAACTCAACCGTCGGTATGCAGATGCTATTGAGGATGCGGGCGCCTGTCCGGTCTTGTTGTTTCCTGCTAAAACTATTGAACCCCTTGCCTTAAAAATCGACGGGCTTCTTATACCCGGGGGCGATGACCTCCATCCATCTTATTACAACGAAGAAGCGGCTTATGAAATGAAAATCGTAGACAGGGACAGAAGCGACTTTGAATTGGCCCTGATCTGTGAGATAATTAAATTAAGGAAACCTGTGTTGGGTATATGTTACGGTATGCAGTTTATAAACGTTGCCTTTGGAGGAAGTCTCTATCAGGATATAAAAGCTCAATTACCAATGGCAATAGACCATAAAAAGGACTATCATATTATTAAGGTGAGAGATAACAATTACGTTCCTGCGGGCGAGTTTAACGTAAACAGTTCACATCATCAGGCCGTAAAGGTTCCCGGTCGGGGTTTAAAAACAATAGCGGTATCGGATGATAATATTATCGAGGCTATCTGCATGTCCGACTATCCTTTTCTTCTCGGGGTCCAGTGGCATCCCGAACGCCTGAAGGACGATTTATCCGCTGGTATTTTTAGGTCTTTTGTAAAGGCAGCGATCTCATGACCCGGAGTGATGCAAATAGGTTTTATATCCTGACCTCCATATCTATACTTTTTTTGCTCGGTTACCTTACGTACCGTATACTTCAGCCGTTTCTTGTCGCCCTTGCCTGGGCAGTGGTCTTTACGATAGTTTTCTACCCTGTTTTTCGTTTTATATCGAGATATGTAAAATACGGGGCCATTGCGTCATTATTAACGACTCTATTGATACTTCTTATAATTGTAGGCCCTTTTTTTTCCCTTTCCCTTGTCCTTCTTGACGAGGTCAGGGATACGGCTGCAAAGATTGACACGGAGCGGGTTGATTCCATCAGGAATATCTTTGCCTCTTCGAAGATTGTACGTATGATTGAGGAGGTCAGATCCTTTCTCGGAATGGAAACGGTAGATATAGGTGAACTTGTGCTTGAGAACCTCAGGAGATTAGGCAGTAAATTAGCTGCAAATCTCTCGCTGTGGGCTTCAAGTATTACCGATATCTTTGTAGATTTTATTCTCATGATATTTGCAGTGTTCTTTTTCCTGAAAGACGGTCCTGATTTTTTAAGCAAGATAAGAAACTATCTGCCCTTCTCCGAAAGTCATAAAGACAGACTCGGCTCTCAGGTTAAAGATATGATAATATCAACGGTATACGGCGGTGTAATGGTAGCAATAATACAGGGGATACTCGGAGGTATAGCCTTTCTCGTTCTCGGCGTCGGATCACCCGTACTCTGGGGTACCTCGATGGCTATAATGTCGTTTCTTCCTCTGCTCGGAACCTCTGTAATATGGGGACCTGCAGCCGCTTATTTGTTCCTGACCGGAGATTATAAGGAGGGAATAGGGCTTTTACTTTTCGGTTTATTGGTAATAGGCATGGTGGACAATATATTGAAACCTTTAATAATAAGCGGAAGGACAAGGATGCCCACGCTCTTGATATTCTTCAGCGTTATAGGTGGGATAAAACTCTTCGGTTTTATAGGGTTTATAATGGGGCCTCTGGTTCTGGCCCTGTTTGTATCGGTATTTGAAATATTCAGAAACATAGAAGGAGGGACAGATGCTTAACAGAAAAGAATTGGAAGATATTGCTGCAATCCGGACCAACGGCGGTTACTTTGTTAGTCTTTATCTGAATGTGAATCCTGTTACCAATACCAAGGGAGACTATTTAATACATCTTAAAAATATGATCAAAGATATTCCGGAGGGAGACGATAAAAAAATATTTAAAAAGATCAAAGGAGATATCGAGAAGGTCGAGTCATTTGTTATAGGCAATAAAAGGAAATTTAAAAAAGGGCTTGCAATTATCAGTTCTTCGGAAAAATCGTTCTGGAAGGAATATCATCTATCGGTTTCCCTGAAAAATGCGATTATCGTTGACAGGACGCCCTACATAGAACCCCTTCTCGATATCCTCGATAACTATCAACGGTATGCAGTGCTCCTTGTGGACAAAGAATCTGCCCGATTGTTTCTTATGCATTTAGGCGAGATCGAGGAATACGGTGAGATACATGCATCCGATATCCCGGGAAGGCATAAGAAGGGAGGATGGTTCGCGCTTTCGCAGAACCATTATGAGAGACATATAGATTATCATGTAGGTCTTCATCTTAAAGACGTTATGAAAAAGCTCGAATCATTTCTAACATCCGAGCGGATAGAAAGAATGATTTTGGGAGGCTCCGAGGAAACCGTTGTAAGGGTGAGGGAGATGCTCCCAAGACCGATAGATCAAAAGGTGATGGGGATTTTCCATACCGAGATGTTTGCAAATAATAATGAGATATTTGAAAAAGTAAAACCTGTGATAGCAGAGTTTGAGAACAAAAGACAAAGGATAACCGTCTCCGATATGTTGACGATGGCCAATAAAGGGGAAAATGCGGTTATAGGGATTGAGGATACCCTGAATGCCCTTCAGGAGGGAAGGGTGATGAGGCTTGTATTTGTAAAGGATTTAAAGGACTCAGGTTATGTCTGCGGAAATTGCGGGTATCTCACAAAACAGAAGGTATCGGACTGTCCGTATTGCAAGGGCGATATAGATCAGGTGCCTTATCTCGTTGACCTCGCAGCACAGAAGGCAGTAGAGAACGGTGCACAGGTAGAGATTATATACGATAATAAAGAGTTGTTAAATGCCGGAGGTATAGGGGCTTTTTTGAGGTTTTAAAAGGATTTTATTCCCCTTTAACAAAGTGGATGCAGGGGGTTCATGAATCGGCAAAAGGCTATCCGAATATATTGTAATCGTAAATGTAATTATGGTGCCCGATGAATCTGAACTCTACTGTATCTTTTTCTACGAATTTGAATACAATCCGATAATTAATATCTATTCTAAAGCTCCAAACGTCATGCCCTTTGGGATGAAGTTTTTCTGTTCTTAAAATCGGATTAAAAGGATTTTCTCTGAACAGTTTTGTTTTTTCATCGGCCTTGAATTGGATTTTTTTGGGAAGTTTGAGGAAAAGTTCGTCAAAAGTGGCGGTCGTACATATATCTATCATGCTTTTTCAGCAATTTCCATAAGCGATTTTCTTTTTGTTACGCGTCCTGCTTTATGGTCAGCTTCAGATATCTTCAAAGAATCGATAAATTCTTTTCTGAAAAGTCCCATAGCATTGCAAAATGCCTCATAATTATCTTTAGTAATTTCAAATCTAACCTTATCCCTCTTTACTTTCTTCAATTCTGCCGGTAAAGTTTTTAGCATTTTGCCCTCCTTTAATAAATATTATACAATTGCTTAATTCTATTTGACAAATGTAAAATATCATGGCTCTCATGGTCAGATGAACTAAAGATATTAAACCATCTAAAAATCCAACGGGCTTTTTACCTCTTTCACCGTCCTGCTCGGAACGCAATGGGTATAAATCATTGTCGTCCTCACATCGCTGTGACCCAACAATTCCTGAATAGTTCGTATATCATAATTTGCTTGCAATAGATGAGTTGCGAAAGAGTGGCGGAAGGTATGGGAGGTGACCCGTTTGGTGAGCTTCGCCCTTCGCACCGCCTCGTAAAGTGCTTCCTGAACATGCGTCTCATGGAGATGAGACCGTCGAAGCTCCTGCTTTTCCGAAACCGGTGTAAGCGTCTTTTGTGGAAAGAACCACTGCCATATGAAATCCTTCGCTGCCGAGGGATATTTCTTTTCGAGCTGGTCGTCGAGAAAGACTCCTGAGTAGCCCTTCGCAATGTCTTCATCGTGAAGTTTTTTTATTACCTCAAACTGGGTCGTCAACTCCGGCATGATTGTCTGCGGAATCGGCACAGTCCGGTCTTTTTTCCCTTTCCCATTGTGGATCGTCAGAACCCCGGCGTCAAAGTTGAAATTAT
>JACQXD010000075.1 GCA_016208875.1 Nitrospirota bacterium | reverse complement strand
TGGATGTTATTTCCCCTGTGACATTGATTGTCCCAGATGAGGCTAAGAGTATTGCACCTCCGCCTCCTCCGCCCCCGCCGCCATACTGGTTCCATACGCTCCCCAGATAGCCACCACCTCCGCCGGAACCTCCGATTAGAGGTGTCAGTGAACTGTTTCCATAAGACTTTCCGCCAACGGCCCCGGTATAGCTACCACCGCTACCATCGGTACCAAATCCGCCGCCTCCACCATAGGCATATCTATAAGCCATATAATACCCCGTATTATATAAATTTCGCGATCCGGGAACGCCTCCGCCCGGCCCCAGACCGTAACCGGGCTCTGCAGCAGAAATCCCTGTGCTTCCGGGTTCTCCTCCATATCCTCCGTCATATCCGCCGGGACCGCCTTTGCCTCCGGGAACAGGTGCTATATTACCCGTATTGCCTGCAGTGCCATTCTCACCATTAATGTCTATAGTTCCAGCAATCGTTACATCTCCTGTTGCGAGGATATATATCGGCATATTGGCAGTGTTCTTCTGAAACTTCACGGTTATACCTGACGGAATATTAACTGTTGTGTAATTGAATATCCCGTCTGCCGGAAGTTGAACCACTGTACTTGTCGTCGGACTAAATGCACCGTCTGCGCCCGTGCTTCCGCTCGTGAATGTGTCTGCATACGCATTGCTCAAAAAGAACAATAGAGAGATTGATACGAGTAGAGTTATCCTTTTCATCTTAAAATACCTCTCTTTCGTCATGCCCGAAGTTAGTAAGCGGGAATCCAGTCTTTTGTCTTTTTCTGAATTCCCCGATCAAGTCGGGGAATGACAAACTACTAATATTTTTATTTCTTTGCACCGACTTTTTCATCTTTATTCCTCCTTGGTTGTATGTGTTATTCATCTTAAAATCCCTCCTAACCTCCCTTTACCAAAGGGAGGAATTCCCCTCTTAGGAAAACCAGGGGTAAGGGGAGATTTTATTCTTCTTTCTACATTATGATTGTTCCATATTTACATATCTCATCACGGTGAATTTATCCTTGTGCTCACAGGCTGTGATACAACAGGCCCGTAATCGGTTGCTTGTTGACCACTCCCTATACCAACGCTTACAGAAGGTGAAACAACTGGATTAATCTCCGTAGTTGCTGTAGTGCTCTGTACTGCTACGCTTACCGAAGGAGAAAGCACCGGATTGATCTCTGTTCCAATATTTGTTTGCTGCACAACCACACTTAGAGAGGGTGACAGAACAGGATTGATCTCTGTAACCGGATTTGTCTGCTGCACTGCTATAGTTATCGATTGCGTTAATACCGTTGTATCCCCCGTAAATGGCTGTGTTACATAGACTGAGACCCCTGTATTCTCGGCGGTCATTACCCCTGTGCCCTCTGCTAATGCAGTGATCGTAAAAGTTGTACTGCTACGTGCAGGGATGGTAATCGTTTGTGGTACGGACATTATGTCGGGGTTCTGATTATTGAGGGATACGGTATGATCTCCGGAAAACCCTTCGAGACTTGCAGTGATTTCCGTTGTGGTGTTGGGAGCAATAGCTATAGAATCAGGAGTGAATGTTAGTTTTGCAATGGTTAAAGATATGCTCGCAGAACCGTATGGGGTTTTTATATTCAGGTTTGTCTGACCTAATGAGGCCTCCGGAGATATTTTTAGTGTTGCCGTTATTGATGTGTCCGTTACGGAAAATCTTTTTATGCTTACTCCGGAGTTGTCGGATGTAATCGTTTGTGCTGCCGAGAGGTTTTCGCCTGCAATAGTAACGACTAAGGTCCTTCCTACAAAGATGACATCGGGTGATATACTGTTTAGTACAGGAGGAGATGCCTCTGTCTGTTCGCTGCTTATTGAAACGAGATTGCCGACCTCGTCATAATTGTATATGGCAACTTCTCCGGTCCCTGAAACAACCTTTATCAACCTTCCAAGATCGTCATAGATGTAGCTGGCTGTGTCGGCAGAAAGAGGAGGGATAGAGACAAAAATAAGAAAGGCGCAAATAAATAGCGATAAGAAACGTCTTTGCATGGTAATAATGCGGTCATTAGTAAAGCCACTTACATCACCCTCCCCTTCATCCCCTCCCCTCAAGGGCGGGGAAACACACCCCTGCACCCCTCTTAATAGAGGGGAATTAATCCCCTCTCCCCCGGAGTATTTGATCCCTGCTTGTGGAATGAAAGCTCTTAATAGAGGGGAATTTCTTTTCCTAAGAGGGGAACACACCCCTTATCCCCTCTTGATAGAGGGGATTTATTTCCTCCCTTTGGCAAAGGGAGGTTAGGAGGGATTTTAAGATGAAATTTTTTATTTAAGGGATATAAGTGAGTGAGTGAGTGAGTGAGTGAGTGAGTGAGTGAGTGAGTGAGTGAGTGAGTAGCAATTTCATTGCCAATTCCCCCTATCTTTGTCTTCTGTCTCAGTCTCATTAAATTCCTTAAATTCCTTCCCCTAAGAAATTTGAAAAGATAAAGAAATTTACCCTATCTCACTCTTTTTAGCAAATTAAAAATTATTATGAACCTTATAAGTAATTCCCAGTACTCCAAAAAAAATCTAAATTTAAAAAAACATTCCCCTATCTGTTATTTATTTGGCTCATCAGGCTTTTCCTCTGTACTCCACTGCCTTTTTTATCAGCCCCTCTGCCCATTCGGGGGTTCCGAGGGCATGGATATGGGTATAAGTCGCAAGGACATTTTTATAACATAGACCATCGAGCTTATTGATTATCCCCTCGCCCCTTTTCATCCTAAAGGAAAAATAGATACCCCTTTTACTAAATAACGCAGCCGATTCAGGGTTAAGGACACGGGAATAATGAAACTCATGGCCCTTAATCACCCTACCCTTTGCGTAATAAGGATTAGCCCTGTTTACCTCCACTATCGAATAACCGTGTGCCTGAGGTCTCTGCTCAAGAGAAAACCTAATAGGAAAGATGCCTGCCATAGGATATGTCTTTCCTTCGAGAATTAGCGATTCACCGAGATACATCAGCCCTCCGCACTCGGCATAAACTGGCAGCCCGTTCTTTATCGCCTTCTTTATTGACTTTCTAAACACCGTATTCTTTGCGAGGGCAATTGCATGTGTTTCGGGAAATCCTCCTCCGATATACAATGCATCGATGTCGGGAAGTTCTTTTCCCGTTAATGCACTAACCTCAAGGAGTTTTGCACCGTTTTTCTCAAGCTCCTCGAAATTTTCAGGATAATAAAACTGGAAGGCCGAATCGCGTATGATTCCAATTTTGATACATGGTGATGCATGATGCATGATGCACGATGCACGATTTCCTTCATCCTGTATCCTGTATCGTGTATCGTGTATCGTGACTGTCATTGGTTCTGCTTGGATGGCAATCTTCCATATCCTATTCAAATCAAGATACTTATCAGCCACCTCTGCACAGAATGAAAGCACATTTTTCACCTCAAGATGTTCCTGAAATGGTGTTAATCCCATATGTCTTTCCGATAGAAAATCACTTTTCAATTTCGGAATGGCACCGAGAACCGGAATATTGCAGTATCTCTCCACAGTCTCTCTTATGACCTTTTCATGCCTTGCCCCTGCAATCCGATTCAGTACCACACCTTTTATATCGACCTTCTTATCGAATTTTTGCATACCGAGAACGATTGCGCCTGCCGTCCTTGTGACCTTAGTACAATCCATTATCAAAATGACGGGTGACTTCAGTATCTTTGAGAGTTCTGCCGTACTGTAAGTCCCGGCCGAATCCATCCCATCATAAAGACCCCTGTTACCTTCTATAACAGAACAGTCGGCCTCTTTGAAATGTCCGATAAAAGAGGAAAGTATTTTTCCCCTGCCGGTTAAAAATGGATCAAGGTTATAGCATGGGTGTTTTGCTGCCGACGAAAGCCATCCGGCGTCGATATAATCAGGCCCCTTTTTATAGGGGACTATCGAAAAGCCCTTTTCTCTCCAGGCTGCTATTAATCCGATGGAAAGAATCGTCTTTCCCGAACCGCCCTTCAATCCTGCGACTACAAGACGCGGATAGCGGGATTTCATCCGTAACAGACTTCTCCGGGGACACGAACATTGTAATTTTGCATTTGCGTTAAGGAATCTGATTACTCTTTAAAGATAATTGCCTTTGTTTTTTCTTTGTCGCGGATATTTGCAGCAAGTTTGACAGCCTCTCTGTTGTTTTCGAATTTACCGACCAGAACCCTGTATAATGTTTCTTTGTTTTTTTGCCATTTTTGCACGAAGGCATCGTAACCTTTGTCTTTATATTGTTTTGCGAGGGCAGCAGCATTATTTTCGTTTTTAAATGCTCCTATTTGTACAGAATAACCTCCCTTAGCGGTTGGTTTGACCTCCGTTTTAACCGCAGATTTGGCAACAGGTACAGAGGATACTGCAGCGGCGGATTTAATTTCAGACCTGGGGACAGGAGCAGTAGCCGGCTGCGGGGCCGTGGTAGTCTTAGCTGTCGGTTTAACTTCAGGACTTGATATCGGAACCTGAGGAGGGGTAGCAGATGGAACCGGTTTACTTTCGGCAGCCGGCGGTTCCGGTTTTTGTTCCCCGGATGGAGGAATCTGAGCAACTTGCTCCAGAGGCGTTGCAGGTTTGGCAGCGATCTGCTTTTGAGGTTTTGTCCCTATCCATGGCAGCGAGCCTTTTTTATACAAAAGGAAACCTGCTGTGCCGAGCATAATAACAATCCCTGCAGCGGCAACAATTGGTATAAGCAATCCGTTTTTTGCACCTCTTCTCCTCGCACTTTTTTTCAGGACATATGTCCTTTCACTCGCTACCTTTGCCTCCTCCGGCCTTGAAACCGGAGTCTCCATATATTCGGTCTTCTCTTCTGCAATGCTGCCGAATCTTTGCTTTGTCTCGGTCTCTTCAGAAAAATCAAAATCTTCTTTTTTTGACATTACCTCGGTCTTATCGGAAAAATCAATATCTTCTGTCGGCTTAACCTCTGTTCTATCGGAAAAGTCTATCTCTTCATCAAAACCTTTATTAAGACTGAGTGTCTCTTCTTCTACAGGCATGGTTTCTTCGCTTACACCAAAATCCATATATTCCTCTGCCTGCTCAACAGGCTGGGACTCAAAGGGTTTCCCGGCAAGAACAGCTTTGGTTTTTCTGATAAGTTCTTCCAGGCCGAAGGGTTTCTTAAGTGAATCTACGATACCGTAAATAGAGGTATAACGGGAATCCATCGCACCCTCAAATGCAGAGAGAACAATGATAGGCACATTCTTAAATTGCTCCATACTGTGAATTGTCTTACATATCTCCAACCCGCTCGTTCCGGCCATGGCCGGATTTACAAATATCAGTAACGGATTTACCTTCTTTGCCATTGTAATACCGATGTCTCCATTGGGTGCCGTAAAAACCAGATAATCTTCCGCTTCGAGTATCGATACCATCTCCTGTGTTGTTTTGGTATCGGTATCGATTATAAGAATTGTTTCACCTACCATAGATCGCTCCTCTTTATTAAATTTTCAATACCCCACAGTCTCTGCTGTGGGGTGTCCTTATATTCCCCCTTTGGCAAAGGGGGATGAAGGGGGATTTTTGAATAAATAAATTTTCAATAAATCTCCCCTAACCCCTCTTTGCCAAAGAGG
>JACQXD010000074.1:9132-35587 GCA_016208875.1 Nitrospirota bacterium | reverse complement strand
AATAGTGAATGTATTAGGCGCCGTCGAAATGTACTTATTTGTTCCCTGCACATAATCATTCACCCCATCAAAACTCCCTGAATGTGTTCCTACCTTTGCACTTGCGCTGAAGGTTACACCATTGTATGCCGTGCCGTTGTTTCCATTACCCGATGAATCCTCCCAGTTATTGTCCATATGCCATTGACCGACAAGGGACGTATCGGTTGCCTCGGCACATGAGACAAATACAAAAAATGCCACTATGAGGAATAAAAATATATTTTTAAACACACCCCTAACCCCTCTTTTTAGAGGGGAGCTTTTCTTTTTTATTCTTCCATCATCCACCACTTCTTCTCCCATATCTTTAATATCTCATCGAGTTCGAGTCTGATTTGGGATACATCTATCGTAACCTCTTTGAGTTCTGCTATTGCATCCGTTATGTTCTCGATGTTGTTTTCCGCCTCTTTTCTGTTTGCTGCGTTGTTGTTTATTTTGTTGAGTTGTTTTATTGCCTTATTTATGTGTTCGGCGTCTTTGACTTCTGCGGTTAGAGAATTTAGATCGCTTATTATCTTATTTAATAGTTCGGCTGAGTTGTATAGGATGGTGAACGTTAAATCGTAATTTCCATAGAGTCTGTAATTTCCCTGATTGCTGTAGCTTATCTCTGTGTTTGTTTTGTAGTCTCCGGATATATCGGGAAGGTTCAGTCGGTATTGGAGTTTTTTGTTTTCGCTTCCGGTTAATGATATTTGCCACTCTATTGTGTTATTAGTTTGTGAAGCAGACGGACTTATGGAATCTGTTGTTGTATTGTCCGGTATTGTCTCCGTTACTTTTATATCCACCGGTTCTGTTGAGTTTTGTATGGTTATGCTTATAGGCTCGTCTGCCAATGCCCTTGTGTATGATCCTGCAGGTGTAACATAGTTTATCGAGTTGATTATTAATGATGAGACCTTGCTCCGGTCTTCTGAGTTTAAGAGGTCAAAGGCAAAGAGTATTGTCTTTCCCCTTCCATATTGATTGGATACGATTACCGGATACGAATCCTTTTTGTCGTTTACATATCCCCAGTTTTGTGATAAGGACGATGTGATTGTAGTTTTTACCGCCTTTCCTTTGCTTTGAAGTGTCGAAGTTCCGCTTATCTCGCTTTCCGTGAGATTTACTTCCATGTCTTTGTTTGTGCTCATTCCATTGAACTGTACTCCAAAGAGTTCCGATATATTGTGTTCGTCATCGGATTGTGTCTTGATGTATATCAGTCCGTCTCCATAGTTTATCGCTTCTTTGAGTTCTTCTATCAATCCGACGGTAGCAAAATCAATCAGGAGATAGGTGTTATATTTCCCCTGTCTTAAGGATTCCTTGAATTCATCCTCTGTCGAGGGAATGTAGTATGTTAATCCTGAATCGGATAATATCGAGGTGAGATTGTCTATCGCTGTCTTTGTCTCTCCGGTCGAGCCCCATGCGCCTGCAAGGACTATTGGATCGAGGGAGACCTAAAAGAAAAAAGAAAAGTATTAAAGGCAGAATCGCAGCCCTCGAAGTGGGATATTTAGCCCTTACATCCTCAATCTCTTTTATAGTTGCTTCGCTAAACATAAGTTTTTCATGATTCACGATTCATGATACATGATTTTTATCTTGCATCCTGCATCTTGTATCGTGTATCTTTCACCTATCGCATTCTCCAAGCACTATATCTATCGTGCCGATATTTGCAATCACGTCTGCGACAAGACCTCCCTCGGACAGTCTCGGCAGAACCGAGGCATGTATAAAAGAAGGTGCCCTTACCCTCATCCTATAAGGTCTGCCTGTACCGTCACTTATAAAGTAAAAACCCAATTCTCCCTTAGGCACCTCTGTACCCATATAGACTTCGCCTTCGGGTACGGTAGGACCTTTTGTTATTAATATGAACTGATGTATGAGGTGTTCCATATCCTTTAAAACCATATCTTTCGAGGGCAGCGTAAACTTGGGTGAATCGGCCATCACAGGGCCTGCCGGGAGTTTTTCTATGCACTGCTTTATTATCCGGTTAGCCTGCCTCATCTCCTCTACCCTTACGACATATCTGTCATAGCAATCGCCGTTTTTACCTATAGGGATGTCAAATTCAACCTTATCATAGGCATCGTAGGGGGCGTACTTCCTAACATCGTAATCAACACCGGAACCCCTTAAGGTTCCGCCTGTAAGTCCCCAGTTAACGGCCTCTTCCGCCGATATGACACCAACGCCAACGGTCCTGTCCTTCCATATCCTGTTTTCCGTAACAAGGGTCTCATAATCATCCATCCTGTCAGGAAATTCGAGGATAAACTCATACAGTTTATCGAGAAATTCCTGTGAAATGTCGTTGCGAACGCCGCCGACCCTCGGATAACTCACGGTAAGCCTTGCCCCGCATAGCATCTCGAAGAGATCCAATAAGCGTTCCCTTTGTGCCATTGCGTGCAGAAAAGGGGTTGTAGCGCCTATATCGAGGACATGCGTTCCAAGCCATATGATATGGCTCGATAGCCTGCTCATTTCGGCCACTATGGTCCTTATGAACTTAGCCCTTTCAGGGGCCTCGATCCCGAATAATTTTTCAACGGCATTTACATAACCGACGTTATTATTCATTGAAGATATGTAATCCAGCCGGTCGCTTAAAGGAAGGGCAGCAAAATATGTCCTGTTTTCCCCGAGTTTTTCGACTCCCCTGTGAAGATAACCGACGTAGGGCGTACATTTGACAACCGTTTCGCCGTCGAGATTAAGCACGAGACGTAAAACGCCATGAGTAGCCGGATGCTGCGGCCCCAGGTTTATCGTTAGTTCTCTCGTCTCAAACGGTTTTTCTATATCTTCCATATCTTCATGATGCATGATTCACGATTCATGATACACGTTTTTTCTCCTGCATCGTGCATCTTGTATCGTGCATCCTTTTTATTCATGCCATTCAAACTCTCTGAATCTCTTTGCCTTATCTAAAACCGTAAGGAATCCGGACCACTCTTTTTCCGGACCCATCACCGGATAGTCTTTTCTTAACGGATAACCTTCCCAATCTTCGGGCAGTAGTATCCGCCTCAGATCGGGATGGCCCTTAAATATAATCCCGTACATATCAAAACATTCCCGCTCATGCCAGTTTACCCCTACCCACACAGGCATAACAGAATCAATGCTTGCGTCTTTTTCTTCCACCTCCGCTTTTAACCTTATGGCATGACGGTGTTTAATCGAATAGAGATGATACACAACCTCGAATCTCTTTTCTTTCTTGCCGAGGCAATCAACACCGCAGACATCAATAAGATAATCGAAATAAAGTTCCGGTTCATCATGCAGATACCTGCATATCTCAAGAATCCTGTCTTTTTTCAAGGTTGCGGATACCTGTCCCCTGAACTCCTTCACATCAAGGACTTCTTCCGGAAACCTTTCCTTAATCTTCTCTGCTATCTGTAATGTCTCCATTTTCCCTCTATGTGTGAAATAAATTCCAATGACCAAGCACCAATAACCAAATAAATTCCAATGACCAAGCACCAATAACCAAATTCCAAGTTCCAAGTTCCAAACTTGGTTATTGTGATTTGGTTATTGGTTATTCTTCTCATCTCCATCTGCTCCACCTGAAATGTTCATTCTTTATCTTTTCCTGAAGTTTTATAATTCCGTCTATAAATGCCTCCGGCCTCGGAGGACAGCCCGGTATATAAACATCTATGGGTAGGAAACTATCGCATCCCTGCACTGTGCTGTATGTATTGAATATGCCGCCGCTGTTTGCACAGCTTCCTACGGATATAACATACCTCGGTTCAGGCATCTGGTCATAGACCCTTCTTACAATAGGGGACATCTTTTTAGTAACTGTCCCGGCAACAAACATAAAATCGGATTGTCTCGGTGAACCTCTCGGTATGATACCCATCCTGTCGAGGTCATTATGGCTCGCATAAGTAGCCATCATCTCTATTGCGCAGCATGCGAGACCGAATGTCATAGGCCATAAAGATGACCTTCTTCCCCAATTAATAAATTTATCCAGTGATGTGATAATGATATTGGGGCACAATATTTTTGTACCGTCTTCGACTTCAAGAAGCGATGGGGAAACCGTATTAGTGATCAGTCCCACGTAAATGCCTCCTTTTTCCATGCATAGATATATCCGACAAACAGAATGACAATGAAGATAATCATCTCAATGAACGCATAGAACCCGATCTTATCGAATACTATGGCCCAGGGATAGAGAAAAACCGCTTCAACGTCGAACACGACAAAGAGCATGGCAATGATATAAAACTTTACCGAGAATCTCATTCTCGGTTCTCCGACAGGCGGATTGCCGGATTCATACGGCATGAGTTTTTCGGGATATGACCTTTTTATTCTGAATATCTCTCCGAGGATAAGGGCACCCATTCCGAAGGCCGTAGCGACCATCATAAACATGAGTATAGGCAAATAATCCGACGGCATATATGTTCCAGGCATAGACCATTGTTTATACTTCAAATCCTCAATTCTTGTCAAGCAAAAAATATCAAGTCACAACTTTAGATTTTCAAAAGGACTTATTTTGTGAATTATATCCCTTCACTTCCAATTTCAACTTTTCAAGTTTATCCCTAAGGAATTTAAGTTTCACATCAAAACAACCTTGTCTGTCCCTTTATCTCTTTTCTTTCTACCTTCTCGAATATCTTTATCTTCCCGTATTCTCCGTCAAAGCCGGGTGCAATATGGACATTGCCTGTTCTCATTCGTGATATCGCCTCTGCGATTCTCTCAAAGCCGGCCTTTGCAATATCCTCGATTGGATAATCCAGCAGTATCTTGAATTCGCTGCCGAGACTTTCCAATAATTTAAAGTATTCGTTTGTAACCGTCTTCGTGTTAACCCCAACCTTTAACGTCTCTGCAATTATCTCGGGCAGCGGGATAATCGAATAAAAAAGAGGCGCGCCCTTCGGCTTAAACCCATCTTTCCTGTCAGCGAGCTTTTCTACCCTGTGCATTACACCTATCGTAACCCTTTTTCCACAGACAGGGCATAAATAATTATTCTTTATTGTCTCGTCGGGTGATAGACTTATTCCGCACGATCTATGCCCATCGTAATGATACTTACCCTCTTCGGGGAAAAATTCTATTGTCCCGATAAAACCGCCCTTCTTTTTTATTGCAGCGATAATAGCCTCATACGTTATTTCGGTATCGAGGATGTTCGCCTCCCTTCCTATCTTTGGAGGGGAATGGGCATCGGAATGGGATGTCAGAGTTATCCTATCAAGACCGGAAAGTCTCCAGTTCATCATGGGGTCCGATGAAAGCCCTGTTTCTATAGCATAAACATGTGGCGTTAATTCCTCGAAACATTCATCGAGGGAATCAAAACCGGAGGCAGCACCGAAGACTGCGAAATGCGGTGTCCATGCATGTGCAGGGATCAGCATCGTCTTATCGGATGCATCGAGGACAATCCTTAAGAGTTCCTTTGCATCAAGGCCGAGGATAGGTCTTCCGTCGGCGGAAAGGTTCCCGATTTTTGAGAGCCGGGAGTTGATCTTTCCTGCGGAATTAAAGTCCGGGGCAAGGAGAATGCAGTGTATCTTTCTTACCTTACCGTTTTTTCCGTAAATACAGCTTATCTCCGCCGTGAGCATGAAATGTATATCCGAAACGCAGGAGGCGGGAATATTGTCATGCCTGTATTTTTTCTTCAATCCGAAGAGGCCGTTCCCACAGTCATCAAGTTTTTCTCTTAACTCATTAAGCCATTTCGGATGCGTAAAATCTCCGGTCCCGAGGACATTTATCCCTTTCAATTGTGCCCATCTCCATAGATTTTCGAGGGTCATGTCGCGGCTTGTTGCCTCTTTGGCAAAGAGGGGTTAGGGGAGATTTATTGAAAATTTATTTATTCAAAAATCCCCCTTCATCCCCCTTTGCCAAAGGGGGAATATAAGGACACCCCACAGCAGAGACTGTGGGGTATTGAAAATTTAATAAATATGGATGGAATCTTCGGTTTAGTTGATTTTAGAGAAAAATCGGTTATATAATAAAATATAGTTGGGTAATTCCGCTACAAATAATACATCACTGGAGGAAAAAGTATGATGTTTGAAAAAAAATCTCTTGTTTTTGCTGCGGTATTCACAATAATAGGTTTGATTGCCGGTCTTGTTATATCTTCTAATTTCAACTTCCTTTCGAAGGCGTATACCGAGGAGAAGATATCGAAAGAGGCGATAGATACTCTTTCGAAGATAGGGAATGCAATGGCAGAGGTTGCCGGGGCGGTCAGGCCGGCGGTGGTGAATATCTCGTCAACACGGACCATAAAAACTCAGGGGATGCCGTCCCCGTTTTTTAACGACCCGTTCTTCAGGAGGTTCTTCGGCGATGAATTCGGGTCCAATAAACCCAGAGAACGTAAGGAGTCGGGCCTCGGCTCCGGCGTAATTGTAGACAGAGACGGATATATTCTCACAAACAGTCATGTTATTAAGGATGCAGATGAGATAAAGGTAAAGCTTTCGGACAAGAGGGAATTTAAGGGAAAGGTTGTAGGTATAGACCAGAAGACCGACCTTGCCGTTGTCAAGATAGACTCCGATAACCTGCCTGTGATTAAGTGGGGAGACTCGGATAAAATGAGAGTTGGAGAGACTGTGATAGCCATAGGTAATCCATTCGGATTGAACCAGACCGTGACATCGGGTATCGTGAGTGCAACAGGGAGGGCTAATGTGGGGATTGCTGACTATGAGGATTTCATCCAAACGGATGCTGCGATAAATCCGGGCAATTCCGGCGGTGCACTGGTAAATATAAAGGGCGAACTCATAGGGATCAATACAGCCATATTCAGTACATCCGGTGGATATATGGGCATAGGGTTTGCCATACCGAGCAACATGGCAAAAATAGTCATGGAAAGTCTTGTAAAGAAAGGTAAGGTTGTCAGGGGCTGGCTCGGTGTTTCGATACAGCAGATTACCCCCGAGCTTTCAAAACAGTTCAACCTCAAGGAGGAAAAGGGCGTCCTTGTCGGAGACGTTGTCGAGGATAGTCCTGCTGAAAAGGCCGGGATACAGAGGGGTGATGTTATTGTGGAATTCGAAGGCAAAGAGACTAATGATCCTGCAAACCTCAGAAATATGGTTGCAAGCACCTTGCCCGGCAAAGAGGTTTCTATGAAACTCATCCGTGATGGTAAAACAATGACGGTGAACGTCATTATCGCTGAACTACCTGCTGAAATGCAGAAAGTATCCGGGACATTTGAGAACTACCTGAAGGGTGTTCATGTCCAGAATATCACGCCTGAGATCAGGAAGGGTCTCGATATTCCAAAGCGTATCGGAGGAGTGGTTGTAACGGATATAGAGGAAGAGAGCCCTGCAGAAGGCGTTTTGATGCAGAACGACGTTATTCTGGAAATCAATAAGGCAAGGATAAACAATATGAAGGATTATGAGGCAGTGGTTTCAAAGATAATGCCTGATCAGAACATACTGCTTCTGATATACAGAAACGGCTCGACTGTTTATATAACACTGTCCGCAAGATAATTGCTTGAGAGCGTGAGGTAGATTCGAAAATTCTGCCTCACGCCTATCCTTAGCTGAAAACTATCAGCTATCAGCTTTTAGCTATACGAAGGTATCATCCGCCTCGGCGGATCACAATATCTGCATTTTTCAATTGCATTTTTGGGGTTAAAATATTGCAATAAAAAAATAATATCATGTATCATATTCTTTGCCGTATTAATTTAAATTTAGGCAGCGATGAATAAAGGGAACATAGTGGAAATAGACTTTAACTCTAAAGAAGGCAGAGAAATCTACAGGCATAGTACGTCTCATATAATGGCACATGCCGTCAAAGAGATGTTCCCTGAAGCGAAACTTGCCATAGGCCCTGCAACGGACGAGGGTTTTTATTATGATTTTGATATTGATAGACCGTTTATGCCGGAAGATATTGCCGCAATAGAAAAGAAGATGGCCGGGATAATAAAGAAGAATAATGCCTTTGTAAGGAAAACGCTCCATAAAAAAGATGCGATACAATTATTCAAGAAAAAGGGAGAAGTTTATAAGGTGGAACTTCTCGAAGATATCCCCGATGAAGAAGTGACGATATATGAAGAAAACGGTTTCGTTGATTTATGCCGCGGACCCCATGTTCCCTCAACCGGTGCAATAAAGGCATTTAAACTTTTGAGTATTGCAGGCGCTTATTGGCGTGGTAGCGAAAAAAACAAGATGCTTCAGAGGATATACGGAACTGCATTTTCTAATGAGAAGGATTTGAAGGATTATCTCGATTTCCTCGAAGAGGTCAAAAAAAGAGACCACAGAAAACTCGGCAGGGAACTCGATCTCTTTAGCGTAAGCGAGGAAATAGGTCCGGGGTTAATCCTATGGCATCCCGATGGTGCTCTTATAAGAAAGACGATCGAGGATTTCTGGAGGGATGAACACCTGAAGGCTGACTATAAGCTTCTTTATTCCCCGCATATAGCTAAACTCAACCTCTGGCAGAAGAGCGGACATCTCGATTTCTATAGGGAAAACATGTACTCTCCGATGGAGATAGAGGGTATAGAGTATGAACTTAAGCCTATGAATTGTCCTTTCCATATAAGTGTTTATAAGAGTTCTCTGAGGAGTTACAGGGAATTCCCGATAAGATATGCGGAACTCGGAACGGTTTATAGATATGAAAGGTCCGGAGTATTACACGGGCTTCTCCGGGTTCGGGGGTTTACGCAGGATGACGCACATATCTTTTGCAGGGAAGACCAGATAGAGGATGAGATACTTAATATCCTTGATTTTACGCTTTTTATTCTCAAGACATTCGGATTTGAGTCATACGATATATATCTTTCTACTCAGCCTGAAAAATATGTGGGAACATCCGAGAACTGGGAAAGGGCAACTGCCGCTCTAAAACAGGCACTCGATAAAAAGGGATTATCGTATCGGATAGATCCCGGCGAGGGTGTATTCTACGGACCGAAGATAGATATAAAGATAAAGGATTCTTTAAACAGATCATGGCAATGCAGTACGATACAGGTGGACTTCAATAATCCGGAAAGGTTCGATATTACATACAGGGGAAGCGATGGAAAGGACCACAAACCGATAATGATCCACCGTGCCTTAATGGGGTCTCTGGAAAGGTTCTTCGGTGTACTCATCGAGCATTATGCAGGTATATTTCCCCTCTGGCTTGCGCCGGTTCAGGTTGAGATACTCACAATTGCAGATAGACATTCCGATTATGCGATAAAGGCAGCGGAGATATTAAAGGCTGAAGGCATAAGGGTCAGGGTAAATATCGAGAACGAAAAAATAGGACATAAGATCAGAGAGGCTACTATTAGAAAAGTGCCTTATTCGGTTATAATAGGCGATAAAGAAATTGCGGAAAACAGGTTAACGGTAAGAAAGCGAAGCGGAGAGAACATAGGGCCGTTTACAATAGAAGAATTTTTTAAGGTAATTAAAAAGGAGGTAGACGGTAAACAATAGACAGCAAATAGATATTTTCTTTTGTATTTTGTATTCTGTTTACTGTATACTGTCTACTTAAAAAACATGGAGGTGAAAGTATAAGTAAACACATAAGAATAAACGCACAGATTCGGGTTCGAGAAGTCAGACTGATCGATGCGGATGGAAAACAGGTAGGTATCATTCCTGTAGTAGAGGCGTTAAGGATGGCTGAAGAGAAAGACCTTGATCTGGTAGAGGTATCGCCGGATGCAACTCCTCCTGTCTGCAAGTTACTCGATTTCGGTAAGTACAAATACCAGTTGAGCAAAAAGCAGGCTCCGGGAAAGAAGATCGATGTAAAAGAGGTAAAGGTAAGACCTCAGATAGATACGCACGATCTGGAGTTGAAAGTAAGAAACATAAGACGTTTCCTGGACGAAGGACACAAGGCAAAGATAATGATGTTCTTCAGGGGAAGAGAAATGGCAAGGCCGGAGCTTGGATTGTTGGTTTTTGAGAAAATGACACAGATGCTTACGGGAAAGTTCAACATAGAGCTTAAGCCGAAGCTTGAGGGTAACCATATAACAATGGTGATAGCACCGAGTAGCAAATAAAAAACGATGCAAGATACAGGATGCACGATACAAGATAAAAATCATGCATCGTGAATCGTGTATCGTGAATCGTGGAACGAAGGAGGATAAATGCCTAAGATTAAAACACATAGAGGGGCAGCAAAGAGGTTTAAGATTACAGGTACCGGAAAGATAAAGAGGAGCAGGGCTTACAAAAGCCATATCCTAACGGGTAAACCTGCTAAAAGAATGAGACACCTGAGGACATCCACTCTGGTTTCAAAAACGGAGCAGACTAATATTAAGAGACTTTTACCGAATATGTAAAAAAAACGATGCAAGATACAAGATGCACGATACAAGATAAAAATCATGCATCATGAATCGTGTATCATGTATCGTGGATTATAGGAGGAATAGATGCCAAGGGCAAAAGGTGGATTTAAGACAAGAAGAAGAAGAAAAAAAGTGCTTGCGATGACGAAGGGCTATTATAGTGCAAAGAGCCGTCTTTTCAGGGTAGCGACGGAAGCGGTTGATAAGGCATTACAATATGCATACAGGGATCGCAAGGTGAACAAACGCGAGTTCAGGTCTCTCTGGATTATACGAATTAATGCTGCTGTCAGAGCAGCCGGCCTAACATACAGTCAGTTCATGACAGGGCTTAAAAAAGCGCAGGTGACCATTAACAGAAAATCGCTGGCCGACATGGCCTATAACGATCCTGAGTCATTCACTAAGCTTGCAGAGACGGTAAAAGAGAAACTTGCCGCGTAGGAATAAGAAAGTGTCAGTGTCAGTTATCAGTGTCAGTTTTTTTCTGACACAGACACTATTCACTGACACTATTCACTATATTTTCTATGATTGACAGCGATTCTTTTAAAAAGACATTTCTCAGCGAATTAAATTCGGCTTCATCCGTATCTGAACTCCAACAGATCAGAGTAAAATATCTCGGGAAAAAGGGGCTTCTGACATTGCAGCTCAAGGATCTTCCAACACTGGCTGCCGAAGAAAGAAGGTCTTTTGGGAAATCGATAAATGAGCTTAAAGAGTATGTCGAGGCCGGGATAACTTCAAGAGAGTCTGTCTTAAGCAAGGCAGATCTCAGGAAAAGGCTGGTATCGGAGTCGATAGATGTAACCCTTCCCGGAAAATATACACCCGTCGGCAGAGAGCATCCTATAAATAAGGTCCTGCGGGAGATTACGGATATATTTGTGAGAATGGGTTTCAGCATAGAAGAGGGACCAGAAGTAGAACTCGACTATTACAATTTTGAGGCGCTGAACTTTCCAAGAGAACATCCCGCAAGAGATATGCAGGATACTTTTTTTGTCACGGAAGATGTAATACTAAGGACACATACGTCACCGGTTCAGATCAGGGTTATGGAAAAGATAAAACCGCCGCTCAGGTTTATTGCACCCGGTAAAGTCTACCGGTGCGACGCCGATGTTTCACATACGCCGATGTTCCACCAGGTCGAGGGATTTATGGTTGATACGGATATTTCATTCAGTGACCTCAAGGGTGTGCTCGAGACATTTATCCACAGGATATTCAGCCCCGAGACCCCTGTGAGATTCAGACCGAGTTTTTTCCCTTTCACGGAACCTTCTGCAGAAGTGGATATCGGCTGTATATTCTGCAAGGGCAAAGGTTGTCAGGTCTGCAAGGGAACGGGATGGCTTGAGATACTCGGTGCAGGCATGGTCAACCCGCATGTGTTCGAAATGGTGGGATACGATCCCGAAACATATACGGGATTCGCATTCGGAATGGGTGTGGAGAGAATAACCATGCTCAAGTATTCCATAGATGATATCCGGCTATTTTTTGAAAATGATATAAGGTTTCTTAGGCAGTTTTAGCCTATCTGTAGTTCACAAACTCCATGTGTATCCCCATATCTTTTTCATGCAGCATTGCCATGATCGCCTGGAGGTCGTCTATCTTTTTTGCCCTTACCCGCAGCTGATCTTTCTGAATCTCTGTCTGCACCTTGAGTTTCGTATCTTTGATCAACTTAACGATCTCCTTTGCCTTATCCTGAGAAATACCCTGCTGAAGTGAGATAACCTGTCTTACAGTGCCACCCGATGCAGACTCGATCTTACCGTACTGGAGCGATCTGAGAGATACCTTGCGTTTGACGAGCTTTGACTGTAGAATATCGGTAACGCTTTTGAGTTTCTGCTCATCATCGGAAATAAGAGTTATCTCTGCTTTGTCTTTATTGAACTCTATATTGCTTTTACTCCCTTTGAAATCGAATCTCTGAGCCATCTCTTTTGTTGCCTGCTGGACGGAATTCAAGACCTCCTGCATATCAACCCTGCTAACGATATCGAAAGAATGTTCGTCTGCCATCTAACCCTCCATTTAAGTGATTATTATTGCTCTGTACCGGCACTCCGTAATATGATAACATCATAATATTCTTTTTACATGCCTGTTGCGTTTAAGTCTAAAAAGACCTTGCTTGTTTTAGAATGAACCTCCCCGCCGCAGAGACGGCGGGGTATCAAAAAAATAAATCGTACTTTGTCATTCCCGCTTGTCGGGAATCCTCCTCTTTGGCAAAGAGGGGTTAGGGGAGATTTATTGAAAATTTATTTATTCAAAAATCCCCCTTCATCCCCCTTTGCCAAAGGGGGAATATAAGGACACCCCACAGCAGAGACTGTGGGGTATTGAAAAACTACTAATAAAAATTTTATTATAAAAGAATAATTTTACGACCCGTAGAGGAGATCATAGTGGAAGAAACTAAAAAACAAACGATTTTAGATAAAGTTTGGGACTTTTTTACATCTGTAACTCTTGCCGTTGTGCTTTTTGCACTTATTGCCGGCACTTCTATGGTCGGGACTATCTTAGAACAGAATGCCGAACCCGAAAAGAACATCAATATCCTTGTAAAGATTTTCAGAATCGGGCATGAGACCGCCCACAGCGTATACAGTATTCTTGAGAAGCTGGGCTTTATGGATATGTATAGTTCATGGTGGTTTACAACACTGTTATTTCTCTTTGCGGCAAATCTTATCATCTGTTCCATCGACAGACTTCCGAGGATACTAAAACTCATAAAAGAACCGGTTAAACCTCTTACTGACGAACAGTTTAATAATATCGGGAAAAAGGGGCTTTTGCTGAAAGGAAAACCCGAAAAAGTAAAGGACTCTGTAGGAGCTGTCGTAAAAAGATCGGGCTTTAACTTTTCCGAGACAAAAGAGGCTCGCGGTTACCAGTTACATTCTGAAAAGGGCAATTATACCCGACTCGGAATTTTTGTAGCTCATTTCAGTATTCTTCTGATACTGATAGGTGCTATTATAGGCATATTCTTTGGTTTCAAAGGTTATGTGGAAGTGCCTGAAGGAGAAAGCCGCACGTTTGCCTTTAAACGAACTGCCCCTTTAACCTCTACAGAAGAAACCGACATGCAGCCAATATTAAAAACATTACAGAAAACAGAGGGAAACGCATCGGAAACGGCAAAACACATGGGAATCGACGAAAAAATATTAAGAAAAAAGATGAACCGATACGGGATATTGCCTCTGGGTTTCAGCATCAGGTGTGATGATTTTTCGGTGGAATTTTATGGACGTTCCAATATGCCGAAAGATTATAAAAGCTGGCTGACGGTGATTAAGGGCGGTAAATCAGTGCCGGGTTTTGAGAGGCAAAAAATAGAGGTTAACGATCCGCTAATCTATGATGGAATTACCTTTTACCAGTCAAATTATGGTTTAGTGCCGGGCGCACAGGGTTTATTTTTATTGAAACTAACGTCAAAGACAGGAGTTTCCGAGACAAAGCAGTTACATCTCGGCGACAGATTCGTTATCCCCGAGACAGGCATGGAGGCAACATTAGCGGACTTCAGCCCTGCCCTTTCATTTAAGCCGGGCGGGACGCCATTTACCTCCGATAAACAAATGACCAATCCTGCCGTACTTATTGAATTCTCCGGGATTGGGCAGACAAAATATTCGGGGTGGATCATGAAGAGATACCCTGAAACATGGACGCTGCCGGATGGAAGTACAATAGAGCCTATGGATATCTGGGGTGTTGAACTTACCGGCCTGCAGGTAAGGAAAGATCCCGGGGTATGGTTGGTATATTTCGGGTGCATTTCCATGAGTATAGGTCTCTTTATCGCCTTCTTTATGAGCCATAAAAAATTATGGGTCAAACTTGTAGAAGAGAAGAACAATACCCGGGTTATTTTTGCCCTGACCGCAAACAAGAACAGGCCGGGATTCGAAAGAAAGATAGATAAAATGATTGCCTTACTGGGCAGGCCGGACACTAAACCAGTTGTGACCGGTAAATCGGGAGGAGGGAAAAGATGAGCAGTTCTCAATTATTCGGTATTTCCACACTTACTTATATTCTGGCAATGATAATTTATATAATGTATCTTGCCTTCAGATCATCTAAGATAGGTACAACGGCAACAACGATCACAATAATAGGATTCGTTTCCCAGACAATCGCTATCATAACGCGGTGGACCGAATCGTACTCACAGTGGACAATGCTGACGCCCGAAAGTACGTTCATATTATCTGTTTTGAGAAGTGCACCTCTGAGGAACCTCTTCGAGTCTCTTATATTCTTTGTCTGGTGCCTTATTCTCGGTTATCTGATAATCGAATTTAAATATAAGAACCGCTCTTTCGGCGCCTTTGTAACGCCTATTGCAGGTCTTGCACTCGCATTTATAGATATATCGGCAATGTCAAAGGAAATAGAACCCCTTGTTCCGGCACTGCAGAGCAACTGGTTACTGGCACACGTTATGATGAGTTTTATAGCCTATGCAACATTTGCCCTTTCTTTCAGTACCGGACTGATGTATTTGATACTTAAGGCAGAGAAGCGTACCGAACCCTCGTATATTTTCTGGACGGTAACAACAGGCGTTTTTATCGTAGTTCTTACAGCTATGGGCTTCGATTATCTTAAATATCGGGTTGTCATTAAAAATCCGGATATATTGATAAAAAGCTTTCTCTTTAAGGCATCTTTCTTGAGCGAATCCTCCGTAATTTCCATTATCAGTTGGCTTGCTGCATCGGTCTTTATCTTCGTTGTCTGGAGATATGGGCATATTCTTAAGAGAATTATCGGGTCGCTTTCGATATCTCCGGATATGCTCGATGAAATTACTTATAAAAGTATTGCCATCGGTTTTCCTATCTTCACCCTCGGCGGGCTGATCTTCGGCGCCATATGGGCCGATCAGGCGTGGGGTGTTTACTGGAGCTGGGACCCGAAAGAGACATGGTCGCTCATAACATGGTTTGTATACGCCTTCTTTTTACACAGCCGTTTATTAAGGGGGTGGAAAGGCAGAAAGGTTGCAATCGTTGCGGTACTGGGTTTTGTAGCCGTGATATTCACCTATCTGGGCGTCAACCTGCTTCTGTCGGGACTTCACTCTTATGGAGGACTTGAGTAAAAGAATAGGTGAGGCTTATTAAGGTTCTCATAATTGAATAGACATTATTCAGAAAATCTCCCCTTGCCCCTCTTTGCCAAAGAGGGGTATTATTCCTCCCTTTGGAAAAGGGAGGTTAGGAGGGATTTTATAAATATTCAATGTCCACATTATTATGCAACGATTAATAAGATTGCGACTCACATTTACTTCATCGAATGACCCTTAAAACCAAATATATACTCTTTACAACGTGTATATTGTTCGTGATAATAGGTACCTTTTCCTATAAGAACCTGAGCCTTCAGGAAAAAGAGATTGAAGAAGACGCGAAGGAAAAGGTCACACTTATTACGGAGATAATAAAGAATGGTCTGGTAACGATAATGCTCGAAGGCAGGGGAAGAGAATTTCAGAAATTCCTCCAGACCATCGTTACCGAGGATGTAGAGAATGCCCTGCTATTCAAGCCTGACGGAACGATAATCAGTTCTTCTCTCCCTTCCCTTATAGGTACTTATGTCCCTGCCGACTACACCGGGAAATTCAAGACCCAGAATATCCCTGAGGTTTTTTTATATAAAAAAGAAGGTAAGACCGTCTATTCGATGGTAGTTCCGATCTATAACGAATATGCATGTCAGAAATGCCACGGTGCAAAAGATGAAGTAATCGGCATACTTAACGTTGACGTATCGATGGAGAAGACCCTTAGGAAGATCGTCGATTCAAGAGAAAGGATGGCACTATTTTCTATAATAACCCTGATTGTCATATCCATCTCTCTCGGTATACTTACTACTTATCTCGTTAATAGACCCATCAATTCGATCATAGATACGATGAAAAAGGCAGAGGGAGGAGACCTTACGGTAAAATTTCTTACGCGAAGAAAAGATGAGGTAGGAAAACTCGCGATGTCCCTGAATTCTATGCTCTTTGAACTCGATAAGGCAAGGCGCGAAATAGAAAAGTGCCATTTTGAAGAGCTGCAGAGTGTCGAAAAAATGGCAACAATAGGTGAACTTGCCTCAACCTTAGCCCACGAGATTAAAAATCCATTGGCAGGGATAAGCGGGGCAATACAGGTACTTGCTGAGGATTTTCCTCCGAATGATCCCCGTAAAGAGGTAATAACTGAAATCCTTAATGAGATAGAACGCCTGGACAGGTCGGTAAAAGACCTGCTCACATTTGCGAGACCGCCCGACCTGCATCCGGTGCTTACGCACCTTCAACCGATTATCGACAGGGCAAAAAGATTGATAGAATTACAGGCAGAGAAACAGGGCGTTACCGTTAGATTGATGCCCGGGGATAACGTCGGGGAAATAAATGTCGACCCGGAACAGATGCAGCAGGTATTTTTAAATATCATGTTAAATGCCCTTCAATCCATGCCGACCGGAGGAATGCTCACGGTAGCCACGGATCTCAGTGCCGATAAAAATGAAGCTGAGATAGCTTTTTCCGACACCGGCCAGGGGATAGAAGATGAGGCCATTAAAAATATATTCAAACCATTTTTTACGACAAGGCACATGGGCACCGGACTCGGACTGGCAATAAGCAGGAATATAGTTGAAAGGCATAACGGCAGGATAATTGTGGGCAGTCAGGTTGGTATTGGCAGCACGTTTCGTGTTATTCTTAAAGCAAAGTGAGAAATGGGAACTGAGAAAGTTTTTAGTTCTTAGTTTTTAGTTCTTAGTTCTCACTTAATAGATAATAGAGGAGGGAACCGAATTTGGCAGAGACAAAGATCCTGGTTATCGATGATGAGAAACTCCTCAGGTGGTCATTGCAGCAGAACCTTTCAAAAGAGGGCTACGCAGTAATCACAGCCGAAAAGGGATTGGAAGGCCTTAACATTTTCAAGGAAGAGTCTCCTGATGTGACGCTTTTAGATATACACCTACCGGATATCTCGGGGATAACGGTTCTTCAGAGTATTAAAGAGATAAACAAGGACGCCCTCGCTATAATGATTACTGCCTTCGGCGACATACAAACAGCGGTAAAAACCATTAAACTCGGGGCATACGATTTCGTAGAAAAACCCTTTAATGTAGACAAGCTTAAGATACTGGTTGCCAAGGCCCTTGAAACCGTCTCGCTCAGAAAAGAGGTATCTCAATTCAGGTCCCAGCTTTCTATGAAATACGGCTTTGACAGCATAATAGGCCAATCCGAAGAGATGCAAAAAATCTTTGAGATAATAAAGAAAATTGCAAAGAGCGACGCCACTACCATCTTACTTCAGGGCGAGAGCGGCACGGGTAAAGACCTCGCGGCAAAGGTTATACACTATCAGAGCAGGAGATCCGACAAGCCGTTCATGGAGATAAACTGTACTGCACTACCGGAGACCCTTATAGAAAGCGAGTTGTTCGGCTATGAGAAGGGAGCTTTTACGGACGCAAAGATGACGAAAAAAGGATTGTTCGAACTTTCGGACGGGGGCTCGATATATCTCGATGAAATAGGAGATATGAAACCCAGTACACAGGCCAAGCTCCTTAAGGTCATAGAGGGTAAGATGTTCAAGCGGATCGGGGGTGTAAAGGATATAACAGTCGATGTGCGAATAATTGCTGCAACAAATAAGAATCTCGATGAAGAAGTGAGAAGAGGCAATTTTAGAGAAGATCTATATTACAGGCTTAAAGTAATTCCTGTTTTTGTACCGCCTCTCAGAGAGAGAAAGGGCGATATACCTGTCCTTGCAAAATACTTTATAAACGAATTCAACAGAGAATTCAAGAAGAATCTCAAGGGCATATCGAAAGAGACGGAAAAATATTTTACCGATTATTCATGGCCCGGTAATGTGAGAGAACTCAAAAACATAATAGAAAGGGCGATGATACTCGAGAGCGAAGAGGACTATATCCTTCCCGAACATCTTCCGGCAGAGTTTACCTCAAAAGAACTTGCATTTGCAAATGTGAGTAACATGGATATAAAAATTCCCATTGGCGGCATTGATATAGAAGAGGTCGAAAAAGAATTAATCAGACAGGCACTGGATATGACCAGGGGTAACCAGACAAGGGCTGCAAGACTGTTGAATGTCACCCGGGATGCCCTGAGATACAGGATGCAAAAGTTCGGATTCCTGCCGGAAAAGCTTAATTAGCACACTTTTTGCATCTTTATCCATTTGTGAAGAGGGTTTTAATTGTAGATGACGAACAACTTGTGAGATGGTTTCTCGAGAGGGCACTCAAAAGGTGGAACTATATCGTTGTGACAGTCTCTAATGTAAAGGATGCGATTAAAAACCTTACGGAAAGCGAGTTCGATATCCTTTTTACGGATCTGAAGATGCCTGAGGAAAATGGCGCAGCACTCTTAGAAAAAGTGAGTGATTTGACGAAATCGCCGAAGGTTGTTGTCTGCTCGGCCTTTATAACACCGGAGATGGACAGAGATTTCAGGCAGAAAGGCTTTTATAGCCTGAGAAAACCCTTCAAACTCGAAGAACTCGAAGGTACCTTGAAGATGTTGGATACCAAACAGTAGACTTATATCTTCGTCATTCCCCCAAAAGAAGACAAATATCAGTTAAAATCAAACCCGCACATTTATTCCTGTTATAATAAAATCAATGGTATGGATAAGGATTTGAGAACCATTTTAGAGATGCTTTTGAAATTCCGCAGGGAGCGGGACTGGGAACAATTTCATCGCCCGAAGGAACTGGCTATATCTATTGTCCTTGAGGCAGCGGAATTGCTTGAGGAATTCCAGTGGAAAACTGATGATGAGATAAAAAAATATCTTGAGGAAGGCGGACTGGAGCTCGTAAAGGAGGAGGTCGCCGACATTGCTATTTATATCCTTCTTTTATCAAATGATCTCGGGATAGACCTGATTAAGGCAATAAAGGAAAAGCTCAAGAAGAATGAAGATAAGTATCCCGTTGAAAAGTCAAGGGGAAATGCGAAGAAATATGATAAACTTTAGGAAGATATGATTCATAAAGGCAGGCATAACATTTTCGCTCATTCTCGGTCTTCGACCTCCGAGGTTTTTGCCTCATTATTTTTATATCTGATTTTATTGAATATCGGCAAAAAAAGCCGCTTAAATGCCATGCCTGCCTTTATGAAAGTGCTCTTTTGGTAGAAATGACAGTTATCGAAACATATAAGGGAAAATCGATTACAGAGCATCGCGTAGAGATAGTTGAGCGCAAAGGTACAGGCCATCCGGATTATATCTGTGACTCGATCATGGAAGCCATATCCGTAGAATTGTCTAAAGAATATATCAAGGTGTTCGGTACGGTTCTCCACCACAATATAGATAAGGGTCTGCTTGCAGCAGGAAGGGTCGAGAAGGTCTTCGGCGGGGGAAATGTAGTGCAGGCGATGGAACTCGTAATAGGAGACAGGGCCACATTCAGGGCAACAGGAAGAGATATCCCCGTAGCCGATATCGCAGTGGAGACTGCCAGGCGGTGGATTAAAACAAACCTAAGATTCGTTGATCCGGAAAGGCATTTAAAGTATCGTATTATTCTTGCACCCGGGTCGGACGAACTTATAGATATATTTTTAAGGCCCGGAAAAGTAAGACCCGCCAATGACACATCCGCTGCTGTCGGATATTATCCATTGAGTCCGACCGAAAATGTTGTGCTCGGTTTAGAGAGGTTCCTGAATTCGAAAAGATTCAAAGGCAGGTATCCGGAGACAGGCGAGGACATAAAGGTCATGGGACTCAGGAGGGAAAACGTACTTGATTTAACGGTTGCGATGCCCCTGCTTGCACATTACGTTACATCCGAGACCGATTATTTTGAAAGAAAAGACACTCTTAAAAAAGAGATGGTAAGGTATCTTAAGAGATTCGAGGAATTTAAAAAAATAGGAGTTCATTTTAATACGCTCGATGAGAGAGGCAGAGGACTCGGTGGGATATATCTCAGTCTCCTCGGTACCTCGGCAGAGGACGCGGATTCCGGACAGGTCGGTCGGGGCAACAGGGTAAACGGTCTCATATCTATGAACAGGCCGATGGGCACCGAGGCTGCAGCCGGGAAAAACCCTGTGAGTCACGTTGGAAAAATATATAATGTCCTTTCCCACAAGATTGCAAAGAAGATTTATGAGGAGATTGACGGGATGAAAGAAATTTATGTACTGCTTCTTAGCAGGATCGGTACACCGGTTGATTCACCCATGATGGCTACTGCACAGGTATTACTCGAAAGGGGAAGAAAGATTAACGAGATAGCTAAAAAGATTGAGGGGATATTCGATGAAGAATTTTCGGGTATAAATAAATTCTGTTTGGAATTAAGCAGAGGGAAGTATCCGATATGCTGAAAGGTAATTCAATGAGACTCGTTTTAGAACACAAAATCGCCGGAAAGGTATTACGTCTTGTACTGGGGGACATCACTGAAAGAGACGTGGATGCCATCGTAAATGCGGCAAATTCATACCTGCAGCACGGCGGCGGTGTTGCCGGTGCAATCGTTAGAAAAGGCGGGCGGATAATCCAGGAGGAAAGTGACAGGATCGGTTTCACACCTGTAGGGACGGCGGTAATCACAACTGCAGGCAAGCTCCCTGCAAAATTCGTAATACATACCGTCGGCCCGAGGATGGGCGAGGGAGACGAGGATAATAAACTTAAAAATGCCGTAATAAACACATTGAAACTTGCATCCGAAAGGGGATTGAAAAGTGTCTCGATGCCTGCAATAAGCTCAGGCATATTCGGTTTCCCGAAGGACAGGTGTGCAAAAATCCTCGTTGGCGAATCGGCAAGTTTTCTCAAAACTCTGAAAAGCTCTCTCGAAATTATTGAGTTCTGCGTTTACGATGACCATACAATGCAGCACTTCAAGAGAGAGTTTGAAAAGATAGTATAAATTTTAATCAGGTAATGCGTGTTTCAACAATGATGTATAAACTCTTTCTACACAGAGAGAAATTAGATGAGATTATTGTTTTTTGCAGGAATGCTTATCCAAATGAGGCATGTGGTATTCTTGCAGGCAGAGGGAATAAAGTCCGGAAGGTATATGCGATAACTAATATAGAAAATTCTCCTGTAAGTTATTTTATGGATTCAAGGGAGCAATTCAAAATTATGAAAGATATTCGGGAGAATAATCTTTCGATGCTCGCAATCTTTCATTCTCATCCATCCTCTCCCGCATACCCGTCAGGCAAAGATGTAAGCCTTGCGTGGGGTTAGGGGAGATTTATTGAAAATTTATTTATTCAAAAATCCCCCTTTATCCCCCTTTGCCAAAGGGGGAATATAAGGACACCCCACAGCAGAGACTGTGGGATATTGAAAATTTAATAAACATCTTCGATCCCGTTATCGGTCGCCGGCCGCTGAACCGGATTACAGGCTCAGCGATTCAAGTCGTGCTACTCTTTCCTCTATCGGCGGGTGGGTACTAAAGAGCTTTAACAACCCTCCTCCGGTAAGCGGATTAACTATAAACATATGGGATGTTGCAGGGTTGGCGTGCATTGGTATCTGCTGCGATGCCATATGGAGTTTCCTTAGGGCGTTTGAAAGAAATCTCGGATTGCCCGCAAGTCTTGCGCCCCCTTCATCGGCAGCGTATTCCCTCGAACGTGATATCGCCATCTGAATAAGGAGTGCGGCTATAGGCCCCACTATCATCATCGCCAGAGCTGCGATAGGGCTGCCCCCTTCGTCGTCGTCACCCCTGCGGCCGAATATAGCTGCCCATTGTGCCATTTGTGCGAGATAGCTTATTGCAGCAGCTATGGTAGCAGCTATGGTACTTATCAATATATCCCTGTGTTTTATATGTGCAAGCTCATGTCCTATTACTCCGGCAAGCTCATCACGACTTAAAATGCGAGTAATGCCTGTTGTTACTGCAACCGCTGCATGTTCCGGATTTCTGCCTGTTGCAAAGGCATTCGGCTGATCTGCATCCATAATATAGACCTTAGGCATCGGCATACCTGCTTTTTGTGCAAGACTTCTTACAATACCGTACAGCTCCGGTGCCTCCGATTCCGTAACCTGTTTTGCGCCATACATTCTCAGAACAATTTTGTCGCTGAACCAATAAGCAAAGAAGTTCATACCTGCTGCAAAGATAAGGGCCATGGTCATTCCTTGTTTTCCTCCAAAGGCAGCACCGGCCCATACCAGAATCAAACTTAAAGTAACGAGCAAAAACATTGTTTTTATATTATTCATTAACATTCCTCCCTTAAATTGTACTAAACTTTACTTATTTATAATAACTCAAAATTAAGGATAGTTCAATAAATATTATTCCGTAACATAAATATTCTATAAATATTCTATAGTATCCGGACAGCAAATAATTAATTCTCTTGACAAGAGGCTATCTCCTTAATATAATTAAGAAAATCAAAATTTATGACTTATATAGTCTAAGGAGTAAAGATGACAAAAGCCGATATAGCTGATGCAATATTCGAGAAAGTAGGCCTTTCCAAAAAAGAGGCACAGGACATCATAGAGATAATCTTCGAGACGCTAAAACAGACTTTGAAAGAAGGAGAATCTGTAAAAATTTCGAGTTTTGGAACCTTTCATGTCAGGAAAAAAGCTGCCAGAAGGGGAAGAAACCCGAAAACCGGTGAAGATCTCGAAATATCGCCGCGAAAGGTAATAACATTCAGGGCGAGCAACAAGCTGAAATCAGTCATAGAACAATAATATGTACAGATCTACTGCTAAAAAAATTAATATTCAAAACCCTATTCCTGATAAGCTTTTTTATAAAATAGGAGAAGTTAGCAGGATTGCCGATATCGAACCTTACGTCCTGAGATACTGGGAGACCGAGTTCCCTTTCCTGAAACCGAGGAAGAACAAATCGGGTCAGAGGGTATATATCAAAAAGGACCTTGAGCTTATTCTTCAGATAAAAAGACTTCTCTATCAGGAAAGATATACGATCGAAGGCGTCAGAAAAAAATATAGCTTATGATTCATCTGTAGTTTTTTGGTATGAACTGAGAACTATGAGCTAAATAATCGGGGCGTAGCGCAGCCTGGTAGCGCACTCGCTTGGGGTGCGAGTGGTCGCCCGTTCAAATCGGGTCGCCCCGACCAAAACACAGCGAAATAAATGGAGGTTCTAAAAAGTTATTATGGAAAATATACGTATTGCAATTGCCGGAATCGGAAACTGTGCGAGTTCTTTGATTCAGGGTATAGGATATTATAAGGGACTTGGAAGAAGGCATCCCGACAGATCGCTCGGCCTTATGCACCATATATTAGGCGGATACAGGCCGGACGATATAACGGTAGTTGCCGCATTTGATATTGATAAAAGAAAAGTCGGCAAATCCATAAGACAAGCCGTCTTTGCAAAACCGAATTGTACAAAGGTATTCAATAAAAACATTCCGGATTATCGTGTTGCAGTTAGAATGGGCGAAATATTGGATGGCGTGTCACATCATATAAAAGACTATCCGGAAGAACGCAGGTTTATCGTTGCAGATAAAAAGCCGAGCGATGTTACAAAGGTCCTAAAACAAAACGGTGCAGAAATACTCTTAAATTATCTGCCTGTCGGCTCTGAAAAGGCCACTGCATTTTATGCGGAGGCGTGTTTGAAATCGGGTGTAAGTTTGATCAATTGTGTCCCTGTATTTATCGCATCCGATAAAGCATGGGCAAAACGTTTTGAAGACAGGAATATCCCTATAATCGGGGATGATATAAAGAGTCAGATCGGAGCAACAATAATTCACCGGACATTAACGAGGTTATTCATAGACAGGGGAGTAAAGATTGACAACACGTATCAATTGAATGTAGGTGGAAATACCGATTTCCTAAATATGTTGAACCGCACGAGGCTTAAATCAAAAAAGATATCAAAAACAGAGGCAGTTCAATCACAGTTTAGAAATAATCCTCTCGACGATGAAAACATACATATAGGGCCTTCGGACTATATCCCATGGCTCAAGGATAATAAGGTATGTTTCTTGAGAATGGAAGGAAGGGGTTTTGGGAATATACCCGTAAACTTTGAACTCAGACTTTCAGTCGAAGACTCGCCAAACAGTGCAGGAGTTGTTATAGATGCGATCAGGTGCTGCAAGATCGCAAGAGACAGAGGGATTGGAGGGGCGCTCATATCCCCCTCGGCATACTTTATGAAACATCCTATGAAACAGTTTTCCGACGAAGAGGCGAGGGATATGGTAGAGGAGTTTATTACCGGTAGGAGAGAAAGATGAAAAGTGAAAATTCAACTGACACTGTTAACTGACACTATCACTATATTTGTTTATGCTTAGTGCAAAATTCGATCATTTTCTTGATAGACCGTTTACCCCGATAGTCAAAAGAATACCACTAAATCCAAATATCCTTACGATAACCGGTTTCATAATTACGGCTATCGCAGCCATGGTTATCCCGCACAATATAAAATTGGGCGGCGTGCTTATTCTTATCGGCGGTTTATTTGATATGCTCGATGGTATTGCGGCGAGGGTCAATGGAAAGGTTACGAGATTCGGGGCATTCCTCGATTCCGTGCTCGATAGGTATTCGGATGCATTTCTATTTCTTTCTATCTCATGGTATCTTGGAGCCAATGGTGATCATACAGGCGTTTTTCTCAGTCTCGGTACGCTCATCGGGGCATTTCTCATCAGCTATGCGAGGGCAAGGGCAGAGGGTCTTGGTGGATCGTGCCATACCGGTATAATGGAGAGGCCGGAAAGACTTATACTTTTGATATTTGCTATGCTGACCGGATGGCTTGTGCCGATACTGTGGATAATGTTAATCCTCACCCATGTGACGGTAATCCAGAGGATTTTTCATGCGTGGACGGTGATGAAAGTGAAAAGTGGGAAGTAGAACTTTCAACTTATAACTTTTAACTCACATCCTATAATGCAGTTCGCACTTGATAGGTACATCGCCTGCAAGATGTCTTGCCCTGTCTTCGATCCTCTTATGCTCTCCGGGTTTATGGATTACTCCGCGGAGAATCAGACTTTGGCCCTCGTAATAGACGTCTAATGTCGGGACAAAGAAACTCGGGTCCGTAAGAATACCTGCCTTTACTTTTGCTGCAGCAGCCTTCATCTCAAGGATCTTTTTTGCCGCATCTGTTTTAAGTTTGTCTCTTTCCTGAATGACATTTTTTACAGTATTCGTAATTTCTTCGACCGGACTTTTCCCTGCGTCAAAGACCATATCATATTCTACCGGGTCATTCCAGTCTTTACCGTACAGGGCACTGATAAAACCGGCCCTTTCCTTATCTGTTTTTTCAGCCAGCCAGCGTGCAGTTTCATTATCAACCGACTCCCTTCGCATAATCCTTTCAACCCTCTTATCAATTGGTGCAACGACACGGATCCTGAGCGCATATGGTATATCTTTCAGCAGAAAATTTCCGCCTCTACCCATAATCACAACCTTATCTTGGAGTGCATAATTCAGGATATGACTCTGGATCAATGCCCCGAATCCCATAAATGACCAGTCATACTTTTCCCATATAGTTGGACGGTGCTCATCGAGTACCTTTCCCCATTCTTCCCATTTTCCCCCTGACTCCCTTATATCACTGAATATCTTTTCTTTTGTTATTAATTCATATTTTAGAAGTTCGGCCACGGCATAGCCTATCTCCCTGCCGCCGCTCCCTATTTCCCTCGATATGGTTAAAATGGCCATATAACCTCCTCAAATGTTATGCCATGTCTTCTTGATCTTTTTATTAAATTTTCAATACCCCACAGTCTCTGCTGTGGGGTGTCCTTATATTCCCCCTTTGGCAAAGGGGGATGAAGGGGGATTTTTGAATAAATAAATTTTCAATAAATCTCCCCTAACCCCTCTTTGCCAAAGAG
>JACQXD010000074.1:3918-9110 GCA_016208875.1 Nitrospirota bacterium | reverse complement strand
TTGAATAAATAAATTTTCAATAAATCTCCCCTAACCCCTCTTTGCCAAAGAGGGGATCAGAAGGATTCCCGACAAGCGGGAATGACAAAGTACGATTTATTTTTTTGATACCCCGCCGTCTCTGCGGCGGGGAGGTTCATCCCTCATGAGCATGTTCCTCTTTTTCAATTCTGGATATCTTCCATATCATATAAAGTTTTCCTACTACTATAACACCGATTGCAAAGACGGCTTCCACGAAATACACCGCCAGCTTACCGGGTCTTAGAATACTCGCCGTGAACGGATCTGTCATTATCATCTCGCCGCCTACTTTTCCGAGTATAGCAGCACCGATATAAATAATTATAGGATATTTATCCATTAACATCGACAGGAGGTTGCTTGTAAAGACAACAAAGGGAATACTTAACCCCAAACCAAAAAGGAGTAAAAAGATATTTCCATGAGAGGCGCCCCCTACGGCAAGCATATTGTCGGTTGCCATTGTTATATCTGCAATTACTATTACTTTTACTGCCTGTGCTATTGTTACAGCCTGTCTCTCGATATTTTCTTCCGGTACCCCTTCTATGAAAAGTTTTACCGCTATCCAGGTTATCAATATCCCGCCTATGAGCTTGATAAAACTTATCTGAAGTAACTGCGAGATAAAAAAAGTTGCTATAACTCTTAATAAGACTGCTGCTCCAGCCCCAAATATGATTCCTTTCTTTCTCTGTTCTTTCGGCAGCGAACGTACAGCCATTGCAATTACAACTGCATTATCGCCGGCCAGTATCAGGTCAATGATAACTATACTTATAAGGCTCGATAGGAATTGCAGATCAAATGTAATTTTACCTAATGCCTCTAATCCCAAGTCAGCTCCATCCGGAATAGATTTAAGAGATAAAAAAGAGCGAGAAGGCAATGCCCTCCCACTCTTTTTTTAGCAAAAATAGATTTTATTTAATATCCGGGACCGGAAAAATAATCCCGCCGAAAAGCAGATATGCAAGCACAAGCGTCCATAAGATATTAAATCCTTGAGCGGCCAGGAATGCTGCCGCCGGTCTCCCTCCCCCAAGTTTTGCAAGGTCTCCAAATCTTGTTTCAAGACCGATGCTTGTGAAGGCGAGGGCAAACCACCACGTCCTGAGCCCTCCGAGAGCCCCCTTTGTCGCATCAACCGTTTTCGGATCGAGCAGGAATGAGAATATAACAGATGCGATTATAAAGCCGAGCACGAATTTCGGAAATCTATACCATATCTCCATTGCGCTTGGCGTCGCTTTTGTCTCGCCGACCCTGCAGGCCTTCAATGTCCAGACAATAGAAAGTATGAAGGCTGCAAAACCTATAAGGACGTTCTGTGACATCTTTACGATAACGCCTACCTTCATGGCTGCTTCGCTTATCAGAGATCCGGCAGCAACTACAGAGCCGCTCGTGTCGAGTGTGCCTCCGAGCCATGCCCCGGCAACCACGTCGGGCATTCCTATAGCCTTTGCTATAATGGGCTGGAATATAAGCATCGGCACCGCACATATGAGCACTATTGAAGTGACGTAGCTTAATTTTTTCGGATCACCCTTAATTGCGCCGGAAGTGGCTATAGCAGCGGATACACCGCAGATGGATACTGCACTTGAAAGTATCGCAGCGAATTCATCGTCAACCTTGAGTTTTCTCGCAAACCAGTAGCATGCATACCATACAACAAATACGACCAGTACAGCCTGCACAATCCCATAAAAGCCGGCCTTAACTATCTCTTTAAAAAATATGCCGGAACCGAGTACCACTACGCCTGTCTTTATAAAGAACTCGGTTTTCACTGCGGACTTAAGCCATTCGGGAACACCGATAACATTGCTCACAAAGAGCCCGAGCATGAGACACCAGATCACATATTCAAGTCCATAATATAAAACCGTATGGTTACCTGCAATGAATTGAGCGACCAGGGCAAGGATAAAGACTATGGGGAATCCTTTAATGAAGTTACCCGCGGTTTCGCCCATTAAGGTCATTGCTATAATACTCAGAATAAGAAGGATCACCCCTATAATCACTGCCGAGACGATATTCTCTCCTGCCATAACCCTTGAAAGGAGATGTCCTGCTTCTCCGCTTATTTCTTTACCCATCTTGCCTGATTTTTTCTTCAGACCTTCATCTTTGACTTCTTTGGAGACCTCTCCGAGTTTTTTGGCTGCATCACCTATGGCTTTTCTATCTTTTGTATCCATCGCAGTTTTAAGCGATATCGCAGCCTCTTTTAAGGTAACTTCGCCTTTTTCTTCCGATGAAACGACAAGTTTTTCTACGGCAGGCAATGTTTCTGTGATATAAGTGCCGAATTCCCCCCCGGTCGTCCATTTAAGCTTCGGAAGCTTAACCGTAACTCCTGCTATAATGAGAATTATTATAAGAAATCCTATCCAGACCGCGAGCCAGTCGTCCTTTTTCCATAGACTCGACCAGTCAATCCCTTCCTTTTTGACTTCTTCGTTCATACCTTACCTCCCTTTATCCGGGATATGTTCGGATGCTCTCATTGTTTATCGGTATAAGATGCCCTTCTCAAAGAACCGGATCAACAATATATTGACCACCCCCTTTCTTTTATGCTGCTTCTTTATACAATTTTAAAAGTTTTATTTCAACATCTAATTCCAATATTTATTTTTTTATAACATGGAGATAATAGATAAACTTAAATTTAAACTTTATACATCAAAGGTGTGGGAATGACACCCTTAAATATTGTATCTCCTGTCATTCCCCGATCTTTTAATACATAATTCTTTGGTTAATAGCCTCCTGTTATCGGTTTAACCTCCTTTGATACCTTACCGTCTTTAATAATTACATGATCTCCGGGTTTAAATGCCCCATCCTTGCTCTTAACCTTTGTCTCTTTTCCCTTATCGTCCTTTACGGTCAGTTCTATCTCGATTATCTTGATCTCGGTGACGGTACCCCTGATCGTCCCCTTTTCTTCATGGATCGTAAGACCGATGCCCGCAATACCGAATACAAAAACAATAATTACAAACAATGAAATAGTTATTTTCTTTTTCATAGATTTTCCTCCTTTGACACTCCTATCTTTTCTTTATTTCCTCGATCTCTTTCTTTAATTCTTCAATAGCCTTTATCATATCGTTTACCTTTACAAAGTCATACCAGTTCTCATCGGCAACAGGACAATCCGGATTGCTGCCGTATATTATCCACGAGTCGTCATAATTTACCGGCTCTTTGAAGCCCATCAGTCTTAACTCTAAATAAGTAAGCGTAGAACGGGTACCCGTCTGACAATAGGCAATCGTCCGAAGGTTTCTGTCGAGCTTGCCGTCAAAAAGCTTCTCCAATTCATCCATCGTATGTATCTTTCCGGTCTGAACGTCATAAGTCTTCACATGGGATACACTGATTGTAGTATTAGGTATATGGCCTCCTCTGAGTGCCCTTATATCGCTGCCCTTGTGTTCCTTCTCGGTCCTCGAATCGATAATATTCACATCCTTTATCTCCCCTTTCGCTATCTTAATTATCTCCTCGGTGGTCGCTATCCTGCTCTTTACAACCTTTGCCTTGAAGACAGCAGGCTGGAGTTTTGTTTCAGCTTTATCGAGTGTTTTTCCTGTCTCCTGCCAGGCCTCTATACCGCCATTCAAAAAACGAACCCTGTCATGACCGAGATACTCGAGTACCCAGAATGCAACGGAAGTCGCCGTTATGAGCTTTGCATCGGCATAAACAACAACGGGTTTATCCATACTAACACCTGCGTTACCGAGCAGTTTTTCGAGGTCTCCGGTTTTCTTTACCCTCAGAGTTGTATCCCTCAAAACCTTACCGCAGGCTCCACCGAGACTTATTGCCCCGGGGATATGACCCGATGCATAAGCCTTTTCATCCCTGCAGTCAATGACGACCGATTTCCCCGCATCTTTTTCTATATCCTCCGGCGTTACTACTAACTGTGGGTTTGCGTATCCGGCACTATATGCCGGGGTACAGATTAAAAATAGGGAAACTATCAGTAGAAATGTAATACAACTTGCCTTGATCTTTTTCATCTTGCCTCCTTTCTAATTTTTTAAGAATTCAGGTTTTTATCTAACTATAGCAGAACTTGGAAAGAATGCAAGTGAATTCTAAAACATTTTTCTGATAACCTTGACAGGGACTTATGATTTAAGTTATTTTAAACACTGATTAAAATTTTTTATTAAATTTTCAATACCCCACAGTCTCTGCTGTGGGGTGTCCTTATATTCCCCCTTTGGCAAAGGGGGATGAAGGGGGATTTTTGAATAAATAAATTTTCAATAAATCTCCCCTAACCCCTCTTTGCCAAACAAAGAGGGGATCAGAAGGATTCCCGACAAGCGGGAATGACAAAGTACGATTTATTTTTTTGATACCCCGCCGTCTCTGCGGCGGGGAGGTTCATTTTTAGTTCATGCTGTTTTGAATTTATGATGTCTTAGATACTGTTGGATTTAAACCCACGGCACGTAGCAAATTTGAAAATATTTTTAGCGGCCAAAAGGTGGGTAGTATTTATGGGCCTATAGCTCAGATGGTTAGAGCGCGCGCCTGATAAGCGCGAGGTCGATGGTTCGATTCCACCTAGGCCCACCATCGCGGGTGTAGCTCAGCTGGGAGAGCGCCTGGTTTGCAACCAGGAGGTCATCGGTTCGATCCCGTTCACCTCCACTTGATTTTTTTTTCATTTAGTGTTATTATTTTTTCGGAAACAGAGTTTCCGGTAGCGACGCCGGAGGGGCAACACCCGTTCCCATTCCGAACACGGAAGTTAAGCCCTCCAGGGCCGATGATACTTGGACCGTGAGGTTCTGGGAAAGTAGGTCGCTGCCGGATTAAGATTTAAAAGCCCGATGATAATCGGGCTTTTTTTGTGCGCCCAAAACGAACTCATTTCCTGTTATAATTATCATAATTCAACTGATCTGTCGGAACCGTTTTCTGAATCAGAGAGAAGAAATGAAGGACAAGACAACAGAGCAACTAATCAATGAAGTAGCAGAACTACGGAGTCGCATTACCGAACTGAAGGCATCGAAAGCAGCACTCGAACAAATAACCAAAAGTGCATTACTGGACGAAAAATCCAGATCGGAAGTAATCCTTTCGGCCATAGGCGATGGTATCAGCATTCATGCCGCCAATTT
>JACQXD010000074.1:0-3887 GCA_016208875.1 Nitrospirota bacterium | reverse complement strand
AGGATACTGTATCAAAATCGGGCACATAAAGACCTGTTTGGAGATCATGTCGGTGAACTCTGTTACACGACATACAGACAGAGGGAAAGTGTATGTGAAGATTGTCCGCTTGCCATGTCTTTTGAGAACGGCAGGATTCACAAGGTAGAAAGAAGTCTCATTACCAACATGGGTGTACTGCACATTGCAATTACGGCATCGTCTCTAAAAAATGCACAGGGGGAGATCATTGCGGGGATAGAAGTGGTCAGGGATGTAACCAAGCGTAAAGAGACCGAAGAAATGCTTGAACTGGAGCGAAGGCAGCTGCTCTCTATATTCGACAGCATTGATGAGGTAATCTACATCAGCGATCCCGATACTTACGACGTACTATATGCCAATATGTCACTAAAAAAAGAACTCGGAGATATAGTGGGTCAGAAGTGCTATAAGGCACTCCAGGGTATGGATTCCCCGTGTCCTTTCTGCACCAACGACCGGATATTCGGTAAGAATGAGGGGAAATCGTATATATGGGAATTCCAGAACAGGATAAATAATCGGTGGTACCGGTGTATCGATAAAGCCGTGCGCTGGCCTGATGGACGCATGGTCCGATACGAGATGGCGATAGATGTAACCGGGCGAAAGAAAACCGAAGAGTCGCTAAAAGAATCGGAAGATAAATATCGAATATTGGTAGAGAACATCCAGGATGGTGTTTTTATCATTCAGGATGCAAAGGCTAAGTTTGTGAACGAGGCCTTTGCAAAAATGGTCGGCTACACCGTTGAAGAACTTATCGGGATGGATATTCGGCGAGTGATAGCACCCGAGGATTTAGATACGGTTATGGACCGATATCGCCGCAGATTGATGGGCGAAGACGTCCCGAAGGAATATGAATTCAGAATGCTTCATAAAGATGGGGCCACAAGGGTATTTGTAAATATGCTTGTGGGGCTGGTTGACTATCAGGATAAAGCGGCAAGCATGGGGACGGTGAAGGATATTACAGAGCGAAAGAAGATGGAGGAGGAACGACAGAAGGCTCAAAGGATCGAGTCACTTGGAATCCTGGCAGGAGGTATTGCCCATGACTTTAATAATATCCTGACTGCTATTACGGGCAATATCTCACTGGCAAAGATGTATGCAAAGCCCGGGCTCGAGGTCTTCGACATACTGACGGAAGTGGAAAAGGCGTCCCTGAGGGCAAAAAATCTGACCAAACAATTACTGACTTTTTCAAAGGGTGGGACACCCATAAAGAAGACAATCCAGGTTACAAAACTGATTAAAGATTCAGCCGGTTTTGCGTTGAGCGGCTCTAACATAAGATGCGAGTTTTCTATACCGGACATCGTTTGGCCGGTTGACGTAGACGAAGGGCAGATAAGCCAGGTTATCAATAACCTAATTATCAATGCCCAGCAGGCAATGCCCGGCGGCGGGATAATAAATATAATCGCCGAAAATATTGACTCCGCTTCAGGCTGTCCCATCCCTCTAAAAGAAGGGAAATATGTGAAGATAACCATTCAAGATCACGGGATCGGGATACCGGAGGAACATTTACATAAGATATTTGACCCGTATTTTTCGACAAAACAGGAAGGAAGCGGTCTGGGGCTTGCAACCGCTTATTCGATTATTAAGAAACATGACGGATATATTACTGCCGAATCTAAACTTGGAATTGGAACGACTTTCTACATATGTCTTCCTGTATCCGAGGGGAAAATCCCGGAAGCGAAAAAGATGGTGGAGACGTTTCCTCCCGGTAAGGAAAGGGGAAGGATTCTGGTAATGGATGATGAAGAAATAGTCAGGATTGTTATAGGACGTATGCTCGGTCAATGTGGATATGAGGCGGATTATGCAGGTGACGGCACCGGGGCAATCGAACTGTATAAAAATGCAAAAGAATCCGGCAAGCCATTCGATGCCGTTATTTTAGATTTAATTATTCCTGCCGGTGTTGGAGGTAAAGAGGCCATTAAAAGGCTGCTTGAAATAGATCCGGATGTTAAAGCAATTGTTTCAAGCGGTTATTCCGATGACCCTGTAATGTCGGATTTCAAGAAATACGGTTTCAGAGACGCATTAGCCAAACCCTATGAAATAGCAGAACTGCGACGTGCCTTACACGGGATCATTGTGGGCAAGGATAGATAACTTTCGATAGGGAAATCATCAATGAAACTCCTGATGTTTTATGTGCATGAATGGTGGTACAAGACCGCATTAAAAAGTCTACCCGATGTACCCGACTCCGAAAAAGAGGAATCGCTGAAGGATGCGGTAGTAATCTTTTTTCACTCGGAGGCGGAGGATGAAGGCAAGAAAGAAAACGTATTGCAGAAGTTTGTAAAAAATACAAAATGGATTGCCGGTAAGTTTAATACAAAAAATGTGGTACTCCATTCATTTAATCACCTCTCGGTCAGTAAATCTTCACCGGATTTTGCAAAGGTATTGCTCGGTGAGGCCGTAGAGAGGCTCGAAAGGACGGGTTATAGGGTTATGATAACCCCTTTCGGATACTTCAACGAGTTCAGGATGCATGTCGCGGGAGATTCACTGGCCAAGGTATACAAAGAATTTTAATTAAATTTTCAATACCCCACGGTCTCTGCTGTGGGGTGTCCTTATATTCCCCCTTTGGCAAAGGGGGATGAAGGGGGATTTTTGAATAAATAAATTTTCAATAAATCTCCCCTAACCCCTCTTTGCCAAAGAGGGGATAAGAAGGATTCCCGACAAGCGGGAATGACAAAGTACGATTTATTTTTTTGATACCCCGCCGTCTCTGCGGCGGGGAGGTTCATTTTTTTGCAATCCTGCTAAGGGAAATTAATTTTTTGCAAAAGTGCAAATGGGTATAACATTAAAAACCTTTTAAAATCAATGAAATAATAGCTGGCATAGGACATGCATTTATAAAAATCAAGAGAACAGCGAAAGGAGGTAAAGAAAGATGAAAACAGGAGAGATGACAAAAAAGGGATTGTATATCGGAACAGGTGCCGGACTTGTTTTGTTTGCGATAATCGGGTTGCTGTACGGGTATGGGCCTTTTCTCGGCGGGGTGATAGGCTTAAACATCGCAGGAAACATATTCGGAACACCGTTAGGCCCCTCGGTGATGCCGAGATTAATAGTTGCGGCATCTATGGTGCTGGGGACATTTATAGTAGGGGTGGTTCTTATAGTAGGTACATCTCTACTCGGGTGGTTTATAGGATATGCAGTTGATGCAGTTAGAGAGAGCAGGGCAGCATCTGCCGAAGCGGCAAAGGAAAAAAATAGTTGATTTCAGTATAATAACTAAGATACGGAAAAGGAGGAGAGTAAGATGAAGGCAAGGAAAGAGATGGTAAGGATGGGAACAAAAATAGGTGCAGCACTTGGAGGGATAGCATTTCTGATCTTCGGGTTGGTTCCTGGTTTTTATTTTGGGAGTTACGGGACGCTGGTAGTGCTTAAGCACCTTATGGGAGGCCCTGTAGAGGCAACAATACTTGTAAGGATGGTTGTAGCAGTAGGAATATTGCTCGGAATAGTATGCGTGGGTTCGGTAACCATAGTGGTTGGTTCGATACTCGGTACAGGGCTTGGTTATCTTGTAGAGGCAGTGACGGCACCTGTTGAGGTAAAAGAGACTGCCGATGTCAAGACACAGAGTAGATAAATCTCCGGAATAAGTAAAAGACAGGATGGGAGGATTCTCATCCTGTCTTTTTTTTGCCTAAAAGATACTATCAATGAATAAAGACTTTTTTATTAAATTTTCAATACCCCACAGTCTCTGCTGTGGGGTGTCCTTATATTCCCCCTTTGGCAAAGGGGGATGAAGGGGGATTTTTGAATAAATAAATTTTCAATAAATCTCCCCTAACTCC
>JACQXD010000211.1 GCA_016208875.1 Nitrospirota bacterium | reverse complement strand
ATCCTTCTTCTAAGAATGATTCCGAACAAGTCGGAATGACAGAGAGAAAGATGTGACATGCCTCACCTATATTGAGACAATAACATAAAACCGGACATTTCTAAATCAGTAAGAATAGGACATTTCTAAATCGCCATAACATTCATGGTACTTTCAATTGACAAAGCTTATTATTAAGAAATATAATTTAGCATATCAGTTACGAAATTGACAGGAGGTTTATAAATGGCAGAAGGCATAATTGAGGTTACGACTTCTACATGGGATAAAGAGGTTCTTCAGGACGGGGGGGTTGTCATGGTTGATTTCTGGGCGGTATGGTGCGGACCATGCAGGATGATAGCACCTACGGTCGAGGAGCTTGCAAAGGAATATATCGGGAAGATTAAGGTGGCAAAGTTGAATACCGATGAAAATCCGGATATCGCAAGTAAATATAAGATAATGGGCATACCGACTATTATGTTCTTCAAAAACGGTCAGAGAATAGATCAAGTTGTCGGTGCAGTTCCAAAGAATCAGCTTAAATCAAAGATAGATTCGATTCTCAGCACCTAAAATCTATAACGAACAGATCCAGATGAATTCATTGAAAAGGACTCTTGTATTTATTACATTGTCTATCCTTATAATTTCTTTTGTCTCGTGCAAGAAGGCGGTAGAGACGGGGCCTGCTGTTGTAGATAATATGGCGCCGGATTTTACGTTGAGAGACATAAGCGGCAACACTATCGCTCTTTCAGCTTACAGGGGCAAGGTAGTTATGGTTGAATTCTGGGCTACATGGTGTCCGCCTTGCAAGGAATTGGTTCCGGTACTCGAAGGGCTTTATGAAAAATACAAGGATAGAGGATTCGTAATCCTTGCTCTCGTATCGGAAGATGATGGGAAGGACGCAATTGAATCTTTTATAAATGAATATAAAGTCACATATACGGTAGTTCTGGCAAATAATGAGGTTATAAGACGCTACGGCATAAGCAGTATTCCGATAAGTTTTATAATAAATAAGGAAGGAAAAATAGTAAATCGCCACATTGGTAATTCACCGGACATTATGCAGGAACTCACAACCGATATAGAGGGATTGCTTTAAAGAAAATTCAAAATGCAAATCGCAAAATTCAAAATTAAGGAATTCATTTTATAATAATTTATGTTCGAATCGCTTACCGAAAAACTCGAATCGATATTTAAGAAGCTCAGAAGCAGGGGGCTTTTAAAGGAAGAAGATGTAGATTTAGCTTTAAAAGAGGTTCGTCTTGCCCTATTAGAGGCAGACGTCAACTTTAAGGTAGTAAAGGAATTCATTCAGAAGGTTAAAGAAAAGGCAGTAGGTAAAGAGGTACTCGAAAGCCTCACCCCCGGACAGCAGGTTATAAAAATAGTCAATGAAGAACTCTGCAGTCTTCTCGGTGGTTCGAACAGCAGGATTCAGCTTTCTCCAAACCCGCCTACGGTTATTATGATGGTGGGACTTCACGGATCGGGAAAGACTACAACCTCTGCCAAACTGGCAAGGTTTTTTAAGAAAGAAGGTCGAAGACCTATGCTCGTTGCCGCCGATCTCCAGCGTCCCGCTGCTATAGATCAGCTTATAACACTCGGTTCCCAGATAGATGTTGCCGTTTTCCATTCAAAAGATACAAAAGATCCGGTAACGCTTTGCGAAGAATCTATAAAGAAGGCAAAACTTGAGGCGAGGGATATATTGATATTGGATACTGCCGGCAGGCTTCATATCGACGATACCCTTATGGCAGAGCTTAAGCATATCAAAGACGTAGTTTCCCCCCGCGAGGTCATATTCGTTGCCGATGCGATGACAGGACAGGATGCCGTAAATATAGCAAAAAGTTTCAATGAGCAGATAGGGATAGACGGTATTATCCTTACAAAAATGGATGGCGATGCGAGAGGCGGGGCTGCTATCTCTATAAGATCGGTCACCGGTAGGCCGATTAAGTTTATAGGGACGGGTGAAAAGATCGATATGCTTGAGCCGTTTTATCCCGAGAGGGTTGCCTCCCGGATTCTCGGTATGGGAGATGTACTCGGTTTAATAGAGCAGGCCCAAAAGACGTTTGAGCAAAAAGAGGCCGAAAAACTGCAGGAGAAGATACTCGGCGAGTCATTTACATTCGATGACCTGAAAGAACAATTAAAAAAGATAAGAAGCATGGGTCCGATCGAGAACATCTTGAATATGATACCCGGTATGAATAAGATGAAAGGGCTGACGGTTGATGAGAAAGAATTTGTGAAGATAGAGGCCATAATAAATTCCATGACATCGGCCGAAAAGAGAAATCATAATCTCTTAAACGGCAGCAGGAGAAGGAGAATCGCAACGGGAAGCGGCACAACTGTAACGGATGTCAATAGGGTAGTAAAACAATATGTTGAGTTAAAGAAGATGCTAAAGATGTTTAAAGGCGGAAAAGGAATGAAACTGCCGAAGTTCTTACCTTTTTGATCCGCTCTTCCAGCGGGTTCAATTTTGCAAATTGAACCCTGATGTTATGCTACAGGTAAAACCTTTTGGTTCAGGTTACAAACCTGAACCCGCAAAGGGGTAAAACCTTTTGGTTCAGGTTACAAACCTGAACCCGCAAAGGGGCGGAAAAGGAATGAAACTGCCGAAGTTCTTACCTTTTTGATCCGCTCTTCCAGCGGGTTCAATTTTGCAAATTGAACCCTGATGTTATGCTACAGGTAAAACCTT
>JACQXD010000196.1 GCA_016208875.1 Nitrospirota bacterium | reverse complement strand
GGGGGGGGGGGGGGGGGGGGAGCACAAAACCCTGCCTGTTCAGGCGCCAATGCCGGGAAGGTAAGAAAGGCACTCTCAAAACTAAAATGGATGGTAAATGTGAATCTCTTCGATAACGAGACAGAGTCTTTCTGGAGGGGGCCGGGTGTTAATCCTTCCGAGATCCAGACAGAGGTTTTTTTACTTCCTGCCTCATCATCCGTCGAAAAAGAGGGAAGTATAACGAACAGCAGCCGTCTTGCACAGTGGAGGGTCAAGGCAATCGAACCGGAAGGAGAATCTAAGCCGGATTCCGAGATAATAAACGAGCTTTATTTCAGGGTAAAAAAACTATATCGGGAAAAAGGCGGCAAGTTCCCTGCACCCATACTGAATCTCACATGGAATTACGGTACAAAGGACAAATTCGGAAAGATAGAGAATATGAACCCGCATCTCATAGCGAGAGAGGTAAACGGATATTACCTCGAAGATATATTTGACCAGAAGGTTACGCCCCCAAAACAGCTCGGAAAGAAAGGGGAACTCTGCACAAACTTTGTTACTTTACAGGCGGACGGTACCACCTCGTGTGGGAACTGGATTTTCAGCGGAAGCTATACCCAGAAAGAAGGCAAGATAATCAATATGATGGCAAGAAGAAAAAAGACCGATCCGACAGGACTCGGTCTTTATCCCGAATGGGCGTGGGCATGGCCTGTAAACAGAAGGATAATCTATAACCGTGCGTCTGTTAACCCCGATGGAAGACCATGGGACCCGAGGCGTGCGGTAATTAAATGGAATCCTACTAAGGAAGATCCGAATACCAAAAAACCCGGGGTATGGGAAGGAGATGTGCCTGACGGCCCTGCTCCTCCGATGGCAACGGAGAAAGGCAAATACCCTTTCATCATGAGGCCTGACGGAATGGGCGCAATCTTCGGTCCCGGTCTTGCAGATGGACCATTCCCCGAGCATTATGAGGCTCTCGAATGTCCGCTCCAGGAAAATGTTATGTCAAAGCAGAGGATAAACCCAACTATAAAACTGTTCTACAAAGCTACGGGACCGCACGCCACGGCTGCAAAAGAAGGGGGTCTTCCCGAAGATATATTCATCTCCTGCGATATAAGATTCCCGTTTGTTGCTACGACCTATCGCGTATCGGAGCACTGGCAGACGGGCGTATTGACACGGCATGAGCCGTGGCTCCTCGAGATGATGCCCCAGCAGTTTGTTGAATTGAGTGAAGAACTGGCAAGTGAAAAGGGGATAAAGAGCGGGCAGAAGGTGAAGGTTTCATCAGCGAGAGGCGAGGTATGGGCCATAGCAATGGTGACAAAAAGGTTCAAGCCCTTTAAGGTTGTGGGCAGCACAGTGCATCAGGTCGGACTCCCGTGGTGTTTCGGATGGCAATATCCGGAGGATAGAAGCGGAGGAGACAGTTCAAACCTCCTGACTCCCACGATTGGCGATGCAAATACAATGATACCCGAGACAAAGGCCTTTATGGTCAATGTCGAAAAGGCTTAAGGAGGTATGAAAATGACCAGAATGGGAATACTTCTTTCACCGGAATTATGTATAGGCTGCAGGGGCTGCCAAACGGCATGCAAGAACTGGAACGAACTTCCCGGTACAAAGACAAAGAATACGGGGACGGTCCAGAACCCTCCCGATCTCATACCGGAACAGTACAATATTATCAGGTATAGCGAGGTCCCTTTTAATTCAGGCGTAAAATGGCTTTTCGTTAACCGCAGGTTCAGAAAATGGGGGTTTAATATCTACTTTAAAAGTATTATGAGGCGGGATACAGTGCTTTCGCTCAAATACCATATCCTGCCTTTTTTATTTTTTCTTATAACCTCATTTGCTTGATTTTACCTGCTTATTTTTCCTCTGCCTTTTCCTTTTTCTGCGCCTCTTTGTCCGCTGCTATCTTCTGTGCAACGTGCGCCGGAACTTCTTCGTAATGGGAGAATTCCATTGAATACAACCCCCTTCCCGATGTAAAACTGTGAAGCTGGTTTGCATATGTGAGCATCTCCGACATAGGCACCAGTGCGGTTATCTTCTGATTCTTGCCCTGTGATTCAACCCCCTGAACCTTGCCCCTCTTCGAGTTAAGGTCACCTATAACGGCGCCGAGGGTCTCATCAGGAATGGTAACCTCTACTCTCATTACAGGCTCGAGGAGTATAGGCCGCGCATCCTGAAATGCCTTTTTCAAGGCCATCGAACCTGCTATCTTAAATGCCATCTCGGATGAATCCACTGTGTGGTACGAGCCGTCGTATAGCTTGACCTTCATATCAACTATAGGATAGCCGGCAAGTATACCCTCTTTCATCGTCTCTATTATCCCTTTTTCTACTGCCGGACGGTATTGCTGCGGGATCACTCCACCGACGATTTTATCAATAAACTCGTAACCGCCTCCCCTCGACACCGGCTCTATCTCTATCCAGCAGTCGCCATACTGACCCCTTCCGCCGGATTGTTTCTTATATCTGCCCTGGGCCTTCGATAAAACCTTGATCGTCTCCCTGTACGGGATTTTTGGGGTTTTCATTACGACCTCTACCCCGAATTTTCTCTTCAATCGTTCAAGTGCAACCTCAAGATGCACCTGTCCCATACCGGAAAGCAGCATCTCCTTTGTCTCTTCGTCTCTATGAAACTTCAGGGTAGGATCCTCTTCGAGTATCCTACTGAGACCGGTACTAACCTTTTCTTCATCACCCTTGCTCTTGGGTGCAATGGCATAAGAGATTATCGGTTCTGCAAATCTCACCTTTTCGAATACTATCGGATGCGACTCGTCACAGAGCGTATCTCCGGTATTCGTCTCTTTGAGCTTTGCCACAACGCCTAACTCTCCCGGACCTATGGTATTGGCCGGTATTTGTTTCTTTCCGAGAAGATAAAATATCTGCCCTATCCTTTCCTTTGCACCAACTGTTGCATTCAACACGGTTGAATCGGCCTTCAGCATACCGGAGTAGACCCTGAACAAGGTAAGCTTACCTGCGTAAGGGTCTGCAATTGTCTTAAACACATAGGCTGAAAACGGCTCTTTCTCATCGGGTTTCCGCTGCACCTCGGTTCCGTCTTTCGGGCTTTTACCCTTAACAGGGAATATCTTTATCAGATCGGAAGGAGAGGGCAAGCAGAGTATTATCGTATCGAGAAGCTGCTGTATACCTATATTTTTTACTGCCGATCCGCATGCAACGGGAATAAATCTCTTCGATAATGACCCCTCTTTTATCCCGTTTACTATCTCCTCCTGTGTCAATTCTCCACCTTCGAGGTATTTTTCGAGGAGTGCGTCATTAGACTCGGCTATCTTCTCCACAAGTTTTTTCCTATATTCCTGTGCTTCGGAACGCATATTTTCAGGTATCTCCGAAACAGATGCCTTACCTCCTGAAAATTTATACGCCTTCATGTTGACAAGGTCTATAACTCCCTCGAAGTTCTCGCCGGAACCTATGGGTATCTGAAGAGGAACACCCTCGGTACCGAAAGAATTTACGATCTCATCGAGTGCACCCTTGAAGTTAGCCGAATCCTTGTCCATTTTATTTACGAAGATTATCCTCGGGACTTCATATTCGCATGCGTATTTCCAGACCTTCTCGGTCTCAGCCTTAACACCGGATATGGCACTCACTATTACAACCGCACCGTCAACAGCCTTCAGACTCCCCCTAACGTCCTCCACAAAATTTATAAACCCCGGCGTGTCCACAAGGTTTATCCTGCAATCGTTCCATTTACAAAAACCGAGTGACGAAATAATCGTTATCTTCCTCGCTATCTCCTCCGGCTCACAATCCATAGTCGTATTGCCTTCCTCGATACTTCCGAGCCTGTCTACAGAACCCGCATCGAAAAGCATTGCCTCAACAAGCGAGGTCTTCCCTGCACCCCCATGTGCGATCACAGCAACATTACGAATTTTGTCAACGTCAAAGTTAGCCATCGGTTCCTCCTATATAATTCAAAAATCAGCTATCAGCTAATAGCTATCAGCTTTTAGCTTTTTTATTCCAGTATTTCTTCTATCACAGGGGTCGAGCCGGTCTTTTTCCCTGCCTTCATACTCCATATTTTTATCCCTAAAAAGGCAAGTATGAATGCCCCGAAACCGAATATTGCCGAGACTATATCAGGGTCCATATTCTTAAATCGGCTGCCGAAGATCTCTTTTCCTATAATCGCACCGATAATGAGTGCGATTGCAGGAACACCGTAGACAAGGATTGAACCTTTAAGATACGTATATGTCTTTATAGCAACCCTGACCTTTTGCCCTACCTTAGCCTTCACCCTGTTTACGGCCTCTATCTCCATTGCCTGCTCGTCGGGTTTACATATCCCCGCCGTACAGCCCTCGCAGACGCTTTTTTTCGCTACAGAGACCCTTGCATACATGCCCTGTACACTTTTCACTACCCCGATCTCTTCCATCATATCTGTAGCATTTTAACATAGAGGGATTTCAAAAGTCTCAGCGACGCATACCACTAACACGGAGTTATTAACAGTCTCACAATCGCCTGCATATCTTTTAGATGTCATTCCCGCAGTCTGTTGAGCGGGAATCCAGTCTTTTTTAATGAGTTCTGGATGCCCGATTAAGGACTTCGGGCATGACGAACAAAGGCCAACACTTGTGATTACTATTTTGAGACTCTTAACAGAGGGAAAAGGAAAGAACTTAATAAATTGTGATATAATTTTCTATGCATACGGCTAAGAACATATTAACAGTCTTATAATTGAATTAACATTAATAGGTAAATCTCCCCTCGCCCCTCTTTGCCAAAGGGGGGTATAATTCCTCCCTTTGGCAAAGGGAGGTTAAGAGGGATTTTATAAATCAATGTGATTACTATTATGAGACCCTTAATAAATATACCAAAAGAGTTGCTGTGGGATTACAAAGAACCGCCTGATAACCTTTTCTGGAGGCTTCAGAGGATAGCGGATTTTTTCCCTGCCTGCGGCACCGACAAAGAAACCATCGGACTGCTTTTTGAACATAGAGACAGGCTAAAGCTGGAACAGGGGAAGTACAGACTAATCGAACTTTATCACGAGGTTTGGATTGAAAGAGCCGGTTAGGGACATTGATAACAATAAAATTCTTACCGCCGTACAAAAATCTTTCCTGTCTGAATTTAAAAAATCCGAACTGAGAGATGTCTTCAGACTTACCGGAGGCACTGCCTTAAGCGCATTTTATCTGGAACACAGGTTTTCGGAAGATATTGATTTTTTTTCAAAAGAGAAAGTCCCCTTAACGGTTCTTGAGGCTTTTCTAAAATCTTTAGCTTTTGTCGAAAATATCTCTTATTCGAAAGTTTTCGACAGAAGCATATTCAGTCTCGGCATCAAGGATGGAAGCTTGTTAAAGGTCGAATTCACCGCCTTTGAATTAATCAATATAGAAGAATGCGCCTCAATCGGCGTTCTGAGAGTAGACAGTTTTATTGATATTATAGTCAACAAGCTCTGCGCTATTGCAGACAGGTTTGATGCAAAGGATTATGTAGATGTTTATTGTGCTTTGAAAGGCAGTGACTTATCTCTCAAGGACTTAATAGAACTTGCTGAAAAAAAATGTGATATTAAAGGCATACGCCACGTATTAAAGAGCAGATTAATACAAATACCCGACGGAATTAATAAACTTCCTTTGCTGATTGCTTTAACGGAAGATGATGTTAAAAACTATTTTGAAAGACTTATAAAAGATATTATCGCATCCGAAAAGATGTAATCTCCTTGCAATCCCCGTAAAACCTCATTTATTGACAACCTTCCTTTTGTGTGAGATAGTTTTTTTATGGGATGCACCATGAATTGCTATGCCGGATAATCACACGGCATTTATTTGTACTTTCTTGCAATCGGGGGCGGGATGAAGCAGATGCAAGCTAAACCTTCCTGGATAGCATCGTTATTCCTGCTGATCATGCTTACCCTTCTCCATCAGACGGGGCAGGCGGGCAGCGAGTTGAGGATGATAGAGCTAAGATGCCATATTGTAAAAACTCCTGGTGAGGGACTTTATTCCCTTATCGCCGGCGATGCTGATACGTTTGTTTATCCCGAACAGATAGTTGCTCTATCTGTTCCATGAACTCAGGCTTGGCGACAAAATTAAAGTGACAGGGGAGCCGCTAAGGACTCTGAAGTGGTCGATGGCGGTAAGAGAAGGAGATAAAGAACTACTCAGCCTTTTGAACGAAGGAATCAGAAAGGTACGCCAAAGCGGTGAATACGAACGTATATATACTAAGTGGTTTGGAAAGAAAATACTTGCAGGGTATTCACAGAAAGAAATCTGGGTTTTCAGTTTAATTGCGGTATTATTATCCCTTGCCTTTGGTATTTCAATAGGTCTATTTATTTTAAACATGAGACTCCGAAGCAGCAGGAATGAACTTTCAAAAACCATCACCGAACATAAACGGTCGGAGAAATCGCTGAGAGAAAGTGAAGAACGGTATAGAATCCTCTACGATAATATCCCTACCATGAACTTTACTCTGGATACCTCAGGGAATGTGGTCTCACTCAACCAGTTTGCGGTAAGAGAGTTGGGGTATCAGCCTGAGGAGTTGGTAGGCAGGCCGGTGCTTGACATCTTCTATGACGAGGACAAGCCCGCGCTTCTGAAACAGTTCGGAGAGGTTCTGCAAAATCCCGGCAGAGCTTATGAATGGGAATTTCGCAAGGTTCATAAAGATGGGCGTATTGTCTGGGTAAGAGAAATCGCCTGCACCACAAAGGATCAGAAAGGCGATATAGTTGTACTTGTTGCATGTCAGGACATCACCGAGCGTAAGAAGTCCGAGGAAGCGTTACGAAAAAGCGAGGCGAGACTGAAGGAGGCGCAGCAAATCGCTCATCTCGGTCATTGGGAATTGGATTTGGTAGAGAACACCTTGTACTGGTCGGATGAAGTATATCGTATCTTTGATCTGGAACCTCAGGAGTTTGGTGCAACATACGAGGCATTTTTAGAACATGTCCATCCTGACGATAGGGATTTTGTAAACAGGGCATATACCGAATCTGTAAGAAACAGAACCGGATATGACATTGGACACAGGGTATTACTAAAAAATGGAGAAGTGAAATACGTAAGGGAAAGATGTCAAACGGAATACGATGATAGAGGCAACCCACTTCGGTCAATCGGAACAGTATTGGATATCACCCAGCTTAAGCTTGCAGAAGAAGCACTGCGAAAACTTAATGAAGAGCTTGAAATGAGGGTCAGAGGGCGTACTGCAGAACTGAAGGAAAAGGCAGAAGAACTGGAACAGGCCAACATAAGATTGAAAGAACTCGACAGGCTCAAATCCATGTTCATCGCAAGCATGAGCCATGAACTACGAACACCGTTGAACTCCATAATCGGTTTTTCAAGCATATTGCTCAATGAATGGCTTGGCTCTTTGACTGCGGAACAAAAAGAGAATCTTTCGATAATTTTGCGGTCAGGCAAGCATCTTCTTAATCTCATAGACGATGTTATAGACGTATCAAAAGTGGAAGCAGGAATAGTCGAGACACGTATCGAAGATTTTGATATATACGATGTCATATCAGAGGCTGTAACGACATTCACAAAAGATATAAAAGAGAAAGGGCTTGAATTAAAGGTTGAAATGGTCCATCAACAGATGCATACGGACAGGCGAAGGCTGCTTCAATGTGTATTAAACCTGATCAGCAATGCAGTCAAGTTTACTGGAAAAGGGAGTATAACCGTGCAAACACTAATAAGGGAACCGGAGAGAATAGATGTTGAGGAGGGCGAAACTTCAATAGAAATCTCCGTGACCGATACCGGTATCGGGATTGAGGAAGAAAACATACCGAAGTTATTTAATGCTTTTGTAAGGCTGGAATCACCGCTCAAGGCAAAAGTTCCTGGGACAGGGCTTGGTTTATATCTCACAAAAAAGCTTGTGACAGGGGTCTTAAAAGGTGAGATAATTTGTGTAAGCAGGCATGCAGAAGGAAGCACGTTTACAATGAAGGTGCCGGTGAGGATCGAATGAGAAAGGTTCTCGTAATAGAAGACAACGAAGACAATCTCAGGCTCATAACCTATGCCCTGCAGCGGAGTGGTTATGAGGTTATCCCTGCCGGGACAGGAGAGGAAGGCATTAAACTGGCTATTAAGGAAAGACCGTTTTTCATAATAATGGATATTAACCTCCCTGGTATTGACGGGATGGAAACGACTATGAGGATAAGAAGCTCGGAGATAGACGGGGAAATACCGATAATAGCGATGACCTCGCATGCAATGGTCGGAGACAGGGAGCGAATTATGGCTGTGAGATGTAATATCCCGTTACCCCAAAATCATCGGATGCAGAAAGGGTAAGGGTAATAGAGGTTGAGTTGGTTGAGGATGCACCGGAGTTGATGGAGACCGAGCCGGTAGGGGCAATAGTATCAGTCCAACGGACGATGCCTTTGGAGATACGGAGATCATCGAGATTACCATCGAAATAATATGCAGGAGTTACATTTCTTGCCCCGATAGAAACACCATAAGTAGAAGCATCTATATTTATATTAGCGGTTTGAGTAGAACCAATTTGAACGCCGTTAATAAAAGCTTTTAGATTGCCGCTGCTCCGCGTTGCCGCAACGTGATACCATGTATTAGTAGTCGGCGTCCATGAAAAAATATAATCGTTAGAAGCACCATTTAAAGCTACGTGAAAATTATTTCCATTATTTAAATAAACGAATGTCCCCTTATCATTCTGCACACTTCCCGAATCCATAAAACAGACATTGCTCGTTGTATCAATGCTATTAAATCTAATCCAACCGTCAATCGTAAAATCACCAGTGCCGAAGTCCCAGTCTGTGGAGTCTGCCAATGACAAATAAGAACCTGAGCCGTCAAATACCCCAGAAGCAGTTCCGGACTTGTATTGAGAGGTAGTAAGATGTACTTTGCCGTTTTCATAAGAAGGAGGGGTAAAATCAGAAGTCCATCGGGCGATGCCTTTAGAGATGCGAAGGTCGTCGAGAGAGCCGTCTAAAGCGTGCATTTCTTCTGTATGATATATTCCAATCAGCAACGAAGCAGAGGTATTCCCCGTAATATTCTTACCTGTAGCATCAAAGGTTCCCTTTTTTACTCCGTCAATAAAAGTATAAAAACTGTTCCCATTTCTTACAAAAGCGATATGATACCAAGTATTTGTCTGAAAGTTCGCTCCAGTAATATACCAACCTGAATACGAACTTTCGGGATAAAAAGATAAACTATCCTGACCATAGTTTACAAGGTAACCGGAAGCTCCAGCGTGTTTGGTAAGCAAAAAAGAACCGGAAAAAGAATTAAACCTTACCCAAAAATCAATAGTAAAATCCCCGCTCCCGAAATTCCAGTCATCGGAGTCGGCCAATGTCAGATAGTCTCCATTTCCATCAAATAACCCGCTTGCCCCGCCGAATTTTGATTGAGCCGTATCTATCTGGGCATTGCCGTTAGCTGTAACGGTCTTTGAAGTAGCGGAGTCTGTAAAAGTAGTTGAACCATTAGTGCCGTTAAAATGAAGCATTAGTTTTGTATAAGAGTCGTAGGATTCGGGATTTGTTACTGTTTTCCCTGTAGAGTCGGTTATTGTCGTGGAGCCGTCGCTGCCGTCCATAGGTAAAAGTAATTTGGTGTAGGAGTCAACAGTAGCGGCATGGGCATCAACAACGCCCACGCCCCATTGAGACAACCCCCTTTCTCCCCCTTTGCTAAGGGGGAATGGCAAGATCAACAGAGCAATAGCCAGACAGAACGACAAAAGAGCGACAGCAACACCCCCCTTCAATCCCCCCTTAGTAAGGGGGGACTTAGGGGGGTAGGCTTTTAGTTTAGGTTTTTCCCCCTCTTTGGAAAAGAGGGGCGAGGGGAGATTTTTTGGATATTTTATAAAATCCCCCTTATTCCCCCTTTGCCAAAGGGGGACTGTTGTTGTTCGGCTGTCAGTTTTCGGCTGAATGCTGAGTGCTGACGGCTGATAGCTAATTTGTTTTAAGTTTTCTTTTAAAGCTCCCTTTCCCATTTTCAAATCCTCCTCTATAAATCAGTTAACGATTTTTATATCAGGGTAATCACCGGTTTATTCGATTTTTCCAATAACCTGGTTTCCGATGTCCATGAGCAACCGCCATAACAACCAAACTCGTATCCCTGATTTCATAAATCACCGAATAAGGAAATCTTCTTACTAAAATCTTCCTATATTTTATCTCGTATATAGGCCACCTTTCAGGCGATTCAACAATGAGCCTGATAACCCTCTCAATTTCTTGCTCAAAAGAATGAGCTAAATGAGCCCCTTTTTCAAAATACCAGACATAAGAAGCAATGTATTCTTGCATGGCATCGGGATGAAAAGAGACGTTAATTGGCTCCATGCGCTCTTTCGCGAGCCGTCTTTTTTACTTCATTCCAAGCAATGGGTAGCACAGTACCTTTAGAAAGTTCCGTAGCCCTTTTTTCTACCTCACGCGCCCATGCAGCATCAACATCGTTATCTTTTTCAACCTCAAGAGTCATCAATAATTCATCAACAAGCTGCGCCCGGTCTTCCTCAGATAATTGCATCGCTTCTCTTAAAACAACCTTAACCGATTTGCTCATAAAGCCTCCTATCCTTGCCTTAAATGTTCTAAAATTATGTTATAATTTGCTCATGGCGACTACCATTCCGATAAAGGTATATGAGATTCTCGAAGACAAACTCGGTAAAGAACAAGCCAGAGAGCTTGTCAGTGAGATCGAGAAGACTGCCGATGCTATTGCAAAAGAGAAAACCTTAGAAATCAAAGACGACTTACGCAAGGAATTAGTTACAAGAGATATTTTTGAAACTCGTATGTCCCTCCTTGAAGCCAAGTTTGAAACTCGCATATCCCTTCTTGAATCCAAGCTTGAGTATAAAATGCGGCTATATTTCCTTATTCTTCTCTTTGTCATAATCATTCTTAATCCCCGTGCCATTGATCTTATAGCTAAACTTCTCGGTATTATCAAATAATCCCCACTTCGAGAAGCCTTTTGTATTCTGTCATTCCGGCTTGTCCGGAATCTTTCTGAACAACCCCTGAATTAACAAGGATTCTTATTTCGCTATCTTCTATAGCTGCTTACTAACATATAACTCGGAATTATGAATGTCAAGGTAAAATTACCATCTTTCGTAACCATTCAATGGAGGGTGAAGTCCTCCTTTGCCATCAACAACCCCCCAAGCCCCATTGTAACAACCCCCTTTCTCCCCCTTTGCTAAGGGGGAATGGCAAGATCAACAGTGCAATAGCAAATAAGAGCGACAACATAAAAACTGTTTTTAGTTTCAAGTTTTTAGTTAAAGGCATAAACCTTTTCATGATAACCTCCTCAAAGGTAAAGTTTTATATTCAAGTTTCTGATTATCTGTTCTCTTAAAATTCCACTGCGAATGCATTTTTATATGCCTCCTTTTTTGACAAAAAAGACGTTTTATGTTTTAATCTGCTTATAATTGAAGTAAGACGATAAAGAGGTGATGACTTATGAAAAGCAAAGACGTAAAAGAGGCTAAAAGATTGTGGAATGAATTGCGTGAAAGTGTATCTAAAAAACGCAATCCATTTGCGGGAATGACCAAGGAAGAAGCGATTGAAGCCATCCGCAAAGTCAGAGAAAAACTCTGGGAGAAGAAACTTGCTTCTCGCACTTGACTCCAATGAATATATCTTCGGTT
>JACQXD010000204.1 GCA_016208875.1 Nitrospirota bacterium | reverse complement strand
TGAGATGGATCTCTGTGGAGACCGATGATACACTACCCACATCCGTTATTACCTATCCTCATTCATCGGATCAGATAGGGAATGTAGTGGAGGTTAAAGGCACTGCGGATGACCTTCATTTTAAGAACTATACCCTCGAAACAGGGGAGGGCGATAACCCGGCTTCATGGACTGCCGTTTCATCCGGGACAACTATTGTAAAGGAAAATGTCCTCGGTAAATGGAATACATACGGTCTTACCGGCAGATGGACATTGAGACTCACTGCGAACGATACGGCAGGCAATAAAAACCAGACGACTGTCACGATTGACCTCAGTGCGAGGAAAGACCTTATAAAAGACCTTAGCGTCTCTCCGAATATCTTCTCCCCGAATAATGACGGAAGATACGATACCGCAGAGATCAAGTATGAGATCACGGATGCATGTCAGGTAAAGATTGATATATCGGATAGTACCGGAGCGATCAGGAGGACTTATTCTACTACAACTCCGTCCGCAGGGGTTTATTCATATACATGGGATGGGAAGGATAATGCAGGTACAACGATCCCGGATGGGACAGTCGGCATAAAGCTCTCGACAACACTTTCATCAAACACGTCCGTTACACAGGATGAGGCTATAACAATGTCTGTTGATTCAACGCTGCCTACAGTGGATATCAAACAGCCTGCGAATAATTCCTATCTTAAGAGCGATATTACTGTCAGTGGTACGATAAACGATCAAAACCTGCTCGATTATTCGATCACATATTCCGGCCCTTCTTCCGGGACACTGGATCAGGGCAGCCAGACGAGGGACAACTATACATTCGGTATACTCAGTCAACTCTCTGAGGGAAAATATACCCTGAAGGCAACAGCCAATGACAGTGCAAAGAACTCAATGCAAAAGGATATTACATTTACGGTAGACAGGACTCTGCCTAAGATTTTAATCGAGTCCCCGAAAGAGGGCGAATACTACGGCTCAAGTAAAAATATTATCTCCATAACCGGCAGTATAACAGAGGATAACTTAGAGACATACAAGCTGAGATACGGTTTCGGAGACAACCCAACACAATGGACGGATTTGATAAGCGGAAATACAATCCCGACAAACTCCCAGCTTTATTCATGGAAGGTAGGCAAGGACGACGGTATTGCCGACGGCTTGTATACGCTGTCTCTCTATGCAAAAGACAAGGCAGGATCAGAGGCAGAGATTAAGATAAAGGTTACGGTTGATAATACGCAACCGGAGACAGCAATAACAGCGCCTCAGAATAACGGTTATGTAAAAGAGACCACGGATATAAAGGGCACTGCATTCGATCAGAACCTCGATAACTATACTGTCGAGACATCGGACGGCGAGTGCAGCAATGCATTCAAGTGGACAGCGATAAAGACCTCGACCACTTCCGTAAAGGACGGGACCCTCGCTTCATGGCAGACATTCTCGTCTGATGGAACATACTGCATAAGATTAACGGCAAAGGATAAACTCGAAAACAAGGCAGAGGCAAAGGTTGCGGTGAATGTGGATACGCATCCGCCTTCCGCACCGGTATTATCGGGACAGATAGAGGATAAATCCGGTATAAGGCTTACATGGACACAGGATTCGGATACGGATATTTCGGGTTACAACATTTACAGGGATGGGCAGAAACAAAATACCGCCCTCGTTTCGGGTTTAGAGTTCCTCGATCAAAACCTTACAGAGGGGAGTTATGCCTATACAATAAAGGCAGTTGATCGTGCAGGATGGGAAAGCGAGTCTTCGAATGAGGTGAAGATCACTATTGATCTTACCGGACCTAATGCAAATATCAGCTCGCCCGCGAACGGCTCAACTGTGAGCGGTACGATTGATATAAAGGGGACTGCGTATAGCTCTGATGACTTTAAGCAACATAAGGTTTATACGGGGCAGGGGACAGAGCCGGCCGCATGGAGTCTTATAAGGACGTCGCCTGTGCCTACATCGTATGGCGTATTGACCCAGTGGGAGACGGTAAGCCTCCCGGAAGGAACGTATTCCATTAAATTAGAGGCAGAGGACATATCCGGAAATATCAATACGGATAAGGTAACCGTTACCATTGATAATACACCGCCCGGTACGCCTGTCCTTCTTTCCGCTTCACCGAATAGTTCTGATGTTACGGTTACATGGCAGGCAAATACGGATGCTGACCTATCAGGCTATCTGCTTTATAGAAACGATCAACTTGCAAATGCAACCGGTATTGTTATAAGCAGCCTTAAGTCCTACGTTATAACAGGCACACAATATACGGATAAGTCTGTGCCGGATGGAAGGTTCACATACTATCTAATCGCAATGGATCAGGCTGAGAACCTGAGCGATCAGTCCAACACGATCGAGATAAATATAGATACCCATGCGCCAAAGGCAACCATATCGGAACCGGCTGATAAATCAAAATTCGAGAATAAGACCTTAGTGACGGCCGGATCATCGGACAGCGACATAGCTTCGATCCAGTTCCAGTACAAGAAATCTCAGGACAGTACATGGCTGAACTTAGGCAGTGCATTAACATCGCATCCGTACAGTATGTACCTCGATCCAGCGGTTGTCGGATTAACATACGGAGATTATAATCTTAGGGCAGTTGCAACGGACAATGGCGGGAAGGCAGATTCATCGCCTTCTTATATTACGATTACATACACCGATCTTACCGCTCCGAATACGCCTATTGATCTAAAGGCACTGACCACCGGCAAGGATGTTACTCTAACATGGACGGCTAATTCCGAGACTGATCTTAATGGATATTACCTCTACAGGACATCGGGAAGCACAAAGACAAAACTCAATTCTTCTGCCTTGAAGGATTCTATATATCAGGATAAGGGTCTATCGGATGGGACATATACCTATGAGGTCAGGGCAATAGATACATTTAATAATGAAAGCGGCTCATCCAATACAGTAACTGCTAAGGTATATATTCCCAAGATAACCCAACCATATACACCTTCTGCCGAAGGAGTCATACAACTCAGCGGCAGTAATGCAGAGGCTAATTCTACCGTGGAGATAACTGTTAAGGGTTATGGATTACATGGAACTGCAACTGCGGATTCTACAGGAAACTTTAATGCGGATGTTACCCTCACTGCCGGCGAAAACAAGATAACTGTACAGGCAAAAGACAGTGCCGGTAATATAAGCAGAACTTCGGATATGGTGGTTGTGGTTTATAATGAACCTCCTTCGGCACCAACCGGACTTACTATATCTGTTACGGATCATAATGTTGCATTGACATGGAATCCAAATCCCGAAACAGACATATCGGGTTATAACATTTACAGGGACGGAGAAAGGTTAAATACATCTTCTACATTGTCATCGGGAACTGCAACCGCATCCTCTTATTTATATTCAAACTCTTATTATGCACCTACAAAGGCTTTCGATGGAGATTCGGCGACTTACTGGAGGTCTGACTACAGTTATAACACATTCAGTCCCGAATGGTGGGAACTGGATTTACCCTCTTCCGAACTGATCAATCACATAGAAATAAGCTGGTATTACGAAACATACGTGGGTAAGGATTTTGAGATACAGGCATGGTCGGGATATACATGGATAACTTTAACTAAGGTAACCGGGAATAGTGCGAAGACCAATATATTAGATTTCAACCCATACAGGACGGATAAGATAAGGATATATATTACGCTAAAAATGTTTATATAACTGAAGTCAAAATCTTCAAGGAAAACCTTATAGCACAGGCATCGTATAACGATCCGAATTTAGAGGATAGAGAATATAATTATAAGGTCACGGCAGTTGATTATTATGGTCTTGAGAGTATACCTTCGGATGAAGTAAACGTATTTGTCGGAGATGTGTATCCTCCTTCCGCACCGCAAAACCTCACTGCACAGACATCGGGGTCGAATGTCATCTTGAAATGGGAGCCGAATCCTGAGACAGACCTTGCCGGATACAATGTTTATAAAAATACCGATCAAGGCTGGATTAAGATCAATACTGCCTCGATAACCGGAACAACCTATACGGAAGAAAATCTTCCTAATGGTACGTATACATATAGAATTTCTGCTATGGACATGATCGGTAATGAGGGTGAGACATCTAATGAGGCATCGGCAGCGATAAATATTGAGTTACCGCAGCCTCCCTTGAACCTCATTGTCACCTCGATAACAGAAGGCAGTTCTTTAAAAATCTCATGGGAATATAACGATGTTGCAGCAGGTTATAACCTTTACAGTGCCAATATCTCAGGCGGACCATATACAAAGGTAAATAGTTCGCTCCTCAACGCTACTTATTACGATGACACAGGGCTAACAAACGGCATTGCCTATTATTATGTAGTCACGGCAGTTGACTCCTCAGGGAATGAGAGTTTGTATTCCAATGAGGCAATGGGGATACCGAATGACACTGTTTCACCTTCAAAACCGGTCATCTTCTTCCCGACAACCCCGACCTTGCCGATAACGCTCTATGGAGATAGGACGGATATTTCCGGCAGTGCAGAGCCGGGATTAAACGTAGAAATATTTGTAAATAATGTTTCGCAAGGCATAATCAGGACAAGTGAGCAGGATGAATCCAACAAGGTATCACTCGATAATTATTACTATAATAACGGTCTGGATATTTCCCCTGACGGCAGTAAGGTAGTGTTTTATGACAGCAGCTCATATATAAAGATTAAAAATCTGGATACAGGAACCGTTACCGATACCGGCCAGATGGGTTATTATCCGAAATGGTCTCCCGACAGCAAAAAGGTTCTCTATTACTACTCGGGGAAACTGTATATCTATGATTCGGAGAATGGATCGGTGTCTTCCCTTACAAGTGATTCTTATTATGCATATAGAGGGGTATGGTCGCCGGATGGGAGGCAGATTGCCTTCTACACGAATAGGAGCGGAAGCTATGAGATATGGATAAAGAATATTGTTACAGGAGAACTGAGGCAGGTAACATCAACGGGTTATGCTGTTTATCCTGAATGGTCTCCCGATGGCAAACATATAGCATATACAGGATCTTCAGGGAATATTTATTTCATTGACATCGAATCAGGTGCATCTATATTTATAGATTCGGTGGGTTGGGACTACACTTATAAATGGTCACCCGACGCAGGCAAGATAGTTTATGCAAAGAATAATTCCCTTTGGATCATGGAGATCGGCACGCAGACTAAAACCCAATTTACGCCGCAGGGTTCATCGTCAGAATATAAACCTGTCTGGTCTCCGGATGGCGAAAAGATTCTCTTTGGTTATTACGACTCTACGAAGAATAAGTATTCGATAGCATTAAGGGATGTTTCGGATGGAGAGAAGACCACATTAACACCCGATGGAATAGGCAACTATCCATACTATCTCCTCTGGAGTAAGTCGGGACGTATCGCATATACCGAGACAAATGCAGTGAACCTGATTGACCTTGAGGGTCAATTCCACTTAGATGATGTCCAATTGAACTCCGGTGAAAATACCATAACTGCGGTATCAATAGACGAAGGCGGTAATCAAAGCCCGGGTTCTGAAGGTATTTCGGTTACCTTTGACGCGAGCCTCATACCTGATGTGGAGGTAACTACGGATGATATCGTTATATATCCTTCGTATCCGATGCCGGGACAGGACGCTGCGATCAATATCACAATATCAAATAAAGGACAGGTAGAGGTCAATAACGTAGACGTTGATGTTTATATGCTCGATTCATCCGGCAGCCTAACCCTCTTAGAGACGGAACAAATCTCATCCATAGCACCGGGTTTGGCAGAGATCATCGGCATCAACTGGAGCAGCGGGAATGCAGGTACAAATACCCTGATCGTAAGTATAGACCCGGAAGATAAGATACACGAGTTCGATGAGACGAACAATTATGTAACAAAGGACGTTGTAGTGGTCGGCGACGAGGAGATTATTATGACTACAAGCCTCGATGCGGAATCTTATCACGCAGATCAGGATGTAAATATCAATATAAATCTCAAAAACCCGGGTATGGAAAAGGACGTGACTGTCTCTACAACCATAGAAGATGAGGGTGGGGCAATAGTTACTTCTTTTGATTCACAGACGGTTCACCTGAACTATGGAGCGGATCACGATATATATCTCAATTGGAATACCGGTTCTACCTATGCCAGTACATATAACGGATGTTCCCTTTTAAAAAGCAAATAGTTCAGGTACATAATCATTTGATTTTCAAAGATTATTTCGGTTT
>JACQXD010000073.1 GCA_016208875.1 Nitrospirota bacterium | reverse complement strand
TGAGTCTTCTTGCTATGCCGCTCATACTTTCACCCCCACCCTTGCCCTCCCCCCTCAAGGGGGAGGGTTTCCCTTATATCTCCATATGTTACAGATGTCTTTTCCATAGAACTTTTGACATTACCTCCCTTTTCATAAGGGAGGAATAATTCCCCTCTATCAAGAGGGGATTAAGGGGTGTGTTCCCCTTTAGCAACCAGGGCGAGGGAAGATTTTTCAATAATGATGCCTGACTATTAGAGGTAAGTAGATATGAATTTTTCGGCTTTAAAAAAATTTTAAGACTGGATAAGTCTGTCTGTCTGTCTGTCTGTCTGTCTGTCTGTCTGTCTGTCTGTCTGTGCAAGAACAATGCCACACTATTCTATCTCCAGAATTGATACCTAAAGTTTATTTACTATGTGTCTCATTTATTTAATCTTTTCAATAAAAACCTTTGCAGCCTTAAAAGCCTCTTTTACAATATCTACATGCAATAGAAGTCCCCTGTAATAACCGGCTATGTGTAGTTCCCCATATAGTCTTTCGAACTCTCTTGTTAGTTTCCCGTTATGCACAGCTAAATGTTTCTGTAATGCCTTCCTATAATCATCAACGGATTTAGGTAGTTCTTTTTTGGATAGTCCTCTGGCCAACAGATATTCGTCTATTGCCTTTAAGATTGCAAGATAAGCGGTTCCGCATGCCTCGCGCACATACTTTTCATCCATATAGGCTAAATTTTCAATACCCCACAGTCTCTGCTGTGGGGTGTCCTTATATTCCCCCTTTGGCAAAGGGGGATGAAGGGGGATTTTTGAATAAATAAATTTTCAATAAATCTCCCCTAACCCCTCTTTTCCAAAGAGGGGGTCAGAAGGATTCCCGACACGCGAGAATCACAAAGTACGATTTATTTTTTTGATACCCCGCCGTCTCTGCGGCGGGGAGGTTCATTGATACCCGAAATAAACTCACTAATTCCTATATCTTCAATAAATTCTTTATTATCTCAGCCATCACAGGGTTCATAAGGGTAAGGGCTATAATCATAAGGATTATCATAAAATTAAACTTCTGATCGAGTTTTTCTATTTTGCCCTCAAGTTCCACCTTTATTGTCTGCATCTCTTGACGAATAGATTTTGTCTCTCCGAAAAATTCTTCTCTAAGAGCTTTCATCCCACCGAAAAATTCTTCTCTAAGAGCCTTCATCTCACCAAAAAATTCTTCTCTCAATAGCAATATGTCTGCCTTTGTAGCAAGTTCTTTTGTAAGTTCTTCTTTTATTTCGAGTTTCTTTTGGAGTGCAATGGAATCGGCTTTTTTTTCTATAACCTCAAGACCGATCTCGATAGCAGAGGCAACCTTCCTTGCCTCCTCTTTTCCAATCTTTTCTTCGAGAAACTGATATATTTCTACAGATATTGCCTGAGCCATGTTTTAAATTTATCAAATACTACTTACAGTTGTCAATAATTAATTCACAGGAAATTTTCACATCAAAGGTTAAACAACAGGGAGAACAGCGGCTTTTATGATTTCTTCATCTTCTGTAAGTAGAATTACATCTTCCGAAAGGATATTTTTATAGACAAGCCCTGTTGCAACAATCAAAGCATCATGGATATTAAGTCCTTCCGGCATTTTCTCCACAACATCCTCATCCACCGGATAAATAATACAATTATCCGACTCGCCAAGATAGCCTATAACCTCGTCAAAACCTACAGTTATCCGCTTTAAAGAAATAAGGTGTTTAATTTCTGCCAATACAATGGCAGGCAGGACAAAGTTATTATTTTTATCAATCAGGATTTGGTAATGGCGGGGATCCAGTCTCTTGTTTTTATCTAAGAACCAGATAAGTATATGAGTATCTACAACATAGGTCATATCTTCCCCTCAAAGGAATATTCATATTTTTTTATTTCTTCTAAAGACATGTCCATCTTGCCTTCGAAAATACCATAAAGGTTAGATAAAGTTTTTTCTTTTTTAGGAAAAATTATTTTGGATTTTAGAACCTTCATCTGCTGCTCAAGGCTTTCTATTTGCAGTTTTATCATCGCCTCTTTCATAAAATCACCTCCATTTTGGTATTAGTTATACACTACCACAAAATTATACTTTTTAAATGAATTTTTATTAGGGATCCAAGACTTATTAAATATGTTTGTTTGAATAGCTGCCTGTCTACATACTTATGAACTCCTTAGTAATTCACAGGAATTCTCAACCTGAATGTAGTCCCGTCTTTCGCACTATCAACCAGTATCTCGCCTCCATGCGATACTATGTTTTTATGGACTATTGCAAGACCGAGGCCGGTTCCCTTTTCTTTCGTCGTATAAAACGGGAGAAATATCCTGTCTTTTATTCCTTCGGAGATACCGTGTCCCGTATCTGATATGGTTACCTCGATATAGTCTCCGATTTTTGTATATCCGAAACTAAGCCTGCCACCGTCTTTCATTGCCTCGATTGCATTTTGGATTAAATTGGTAAATGCCTGCCTTAAAAGTATTTCGTCGCCGGAGATAAAAAGGGATTTATCAATATCCATAGAGACATCTATGTTATTAATATTCCCTGCTATACTTGACAGACAGCTACTTATGATCTCATTAAGATTTATCTTTGCAACAATTAATTCCGCAGGCTTTGCGAATGATAAAAAATCGGAGATAATCCTATCCATAACATCAACTTCTTTCGAGATCGCCTCAATCGTAGGTAACAGAGTGCCGTCCACTTTTTTAGAAAGTAATTTCGTATAGCCGGCAATAACACCCATAGGATTCCTGAGCTCGTGTGCAATCCCGGCGGACATTTCTCCAAGACTTGACAGCCTTTTTCTAAGTTCGGCCTGGGACTCGAGTGTCTTAAGTTCCGTGAGATCGGTAAAGACAAGTATCCGGCCTATTTCTCTTTCTTCCCCGTCGAGTAATGTGGAAAAGGTAAGGCCAAGCCATATCTCCTTTCCGTCAGTTGTCCGATACTGCATCTCTCCGCGCTCGATAAGCCTTCCCTCTTTAAGAAGATGGAATAGCTGCCCGGTTAAAAACTCTTCATAGCTCTTTCCGACGGCATCCCCCGCCTTAAAACCGAGAATCTTTTCGGCAGAATAATTCATGCTCTTGATCTTTAAATCCCCGCCGAAACTTATTACTCCGCTCGGAACGCTCTGCAGGATATTTTTGTTATAACTTTCAATATCTTCAGCCCTCTGCTCTGCAAGTTTTTTTAATATCTCCAGTTCTCTTTCCTTTTCCTTAAGTTTTGCTACAAGTTCATGAAAGGTATCCACAACAAAGCTGACCTTAGACGACTCGTCGCTCTGCTTTAATTTCTTTTCTTCCCTGAGGAATTTCATAAACAACCTGAAGAGATAAAAGAAAACGAAAACAGCAAGCAGAAATATAGCTGATAATAATAACGAAGGCACCGTATTCATCTGTATCTCAAATACCAGTACAGAATTTCCTGGCCAAAAAAAAGTGTGATAATGGTCCCGGCCGCAAGGAACGGCCCGAACGGCACCTTGGTCTTCCTCCCTTTTCCTTTAACGATCATAAGGAATACTCCCCAAATCGAACCGAGGAGGCTGCCGAGAAAGGTTGTCAGGAGCACGGACTTCCATCCCATTAATGCACCGACCATTGCCATCATCTTTATATCTCCGCCGCCCATCCCCCCCCGGCTTAAAACAGCCACTGCATAGAAAAGGGTAAAGCCGGTCAATGCCCCGATAAAAGACGCCTTGTACCCGAGCAAAGACCATCTGAGAAACGGGTCGGGAAGTATTAATGAACCTGTTATTAACCCTACTAAAACACCGGGCAGCGTTATACTGTCGGGGATAATCTGAAAATCAAGGTCTATAAAGGTTATTACTATCAAGGCAGAGACAAGTGCGAAATAAAATAACGTATGCCAACCGATGCCGAACCTCCAGAGCAGTGCAGCGTAAAGCAATGCATTTACGGACTCGACGAGGGGATACCTGAGAGGTATCTTGTTTCTGCATGACCTGCACCTTCCCAAAAGCAATACATAACTGATAATCGGGATGTTGTCCCATATCTTTATCGGGGTATTACATGAAGGGCAATGTGAAGGCGGTATGACAATGGATTCTCCCCTCGGAATCCTGTATATACAAACATTCAGGAAAGAACCGACTATAAAGCCGAAGAAAAAAACTATGATGTATAGAACTAAATCACCCATATACTAAATAACCAAACACCAATAACAAAATGAAGCTCCCCGCCGCAGAGACGGCGGGGTATCAAAAAAATAAATCGTACTTTGTCATTCCCGCTTGTCGGGAATCCTTCTGCTCTTTGGCAAAGAGGGGTTAGGGGAGATTTATTGAAAATTTATTTATTCAAAAATCCCCCTTCATCCCCCTTTGCCAAAGGGGGAATATAAGGACACCCCACAGCAGAGACTGTGGGGTATTGAAAATTTAATAAATTTCAATAACCAAATTCCAAGTTCCAAACTTGGTTATTGTGATTTGGTCATTGGTTATTTTCTGTTACCCTTCTATCTTGCTTATCTCGGATACCTTTTTCTTTATGTCTTCGATCTCGGCATCGAACTTCTCGATCTCTGCAATAGATTCCGTTATGACGTTATCACTTAGAGTATTCTTATCAGAATTATTTCTCAATTCAAACACGCGTTCTCCTATAAGCCTCATCTTCTCCGCTCTGTGTTTTTCTCTCTTTTCCCTGTCGCTCGACAGCTTAATAATCGAAAACTCGATCTTTAGCCTTTCAGCTAACAAAGACGAAAACCATTTTATCTTCTCCATACCCGAATCTAAATTATCCCGAACCTTTTTCCACATATTTCCTCCGTTTCCAGATAAATACAGGAGGGGACAGTGTTTGAACGGATTCTTTTGCCGATAGTCCTACAGTAGAATAATTCAAACAATAAAGAGGCAAAAGCCTCGGAGTTCCGACCGATGTCGGAACGAGAATGAGTGAAAGCACTGTGCCCTCCTGTATAAATCATCCTGTTTTAAATAACTCAATCTTCCCTTTCCAGAACTGTTCAACGATTCTTTTTAATCCAGGAAGCGCTTTCAACCCGGCATCTTTATCTATTAAATCAAACGCCTCCCTTCTTGCAATCTCAAGAAGCCTTGCATCCCTTATTATATCTGCAATCTTAAGATCGGGCATTCCTGCCTGTCGGGTACCGAAAAACTCTCCAGGTCCTCTTATGGCAAGATCTTCTTCTGCGATCCTGAATCCATCATGGCTTTTTACCATTATGCCGAGCCTTCTCCTCGCATCTTCTCCAACCGGTTCGTAGGCTAAAAGGAAACAATAGGACTGGCTGATACCTCTTCCAACACGGCCCCTCAACTGGTGAAGCTGTGCAAGCCCGAATCTCTCGGCATGAACAATAAGCATCATCGAGGCATTAGGCACGTCAACTCCGACCTCTATCACCGTTGTACTAACCAAAATATCTATTCCACCGCTCTTGAAGGTTGCCATGATACCTTCCTTATCCTGAGGTCTCATTTTCCCGTGAATGAGACTAATTTTTAACCCGGGGAACATCTTTTCGAGTGCCTCTTTACCTATTATGGCAGATTTAAGATTCGATTTCTCCGTTTCCTCTATTATGGGGTATACAATATATACCTGTCGGCCTTTTTTTATCTCGTCGGATATCGCCTTATAAATATAATCCTTTTGTCTTTCATTAAACAGGCTGGTTATAACGGGTCTCCTCTCCGGTGGAAGTTCGTCTATCACGGAATAATCAAGGTCTCCGTATAACGTCATAGACAACGTCCTCGGAATCGGGGTAGCAGTCATGACAAGGACATCGGGGTTTACGCCCTTCTTTCTCATGAGCGACCTCTGCATTACACCGAACCTGTGCTGTTCATCTATTATCACAAGTCCAAGATTTTTGAACTCGATCCCCTCCTGTATGAGCGCGTGTGTGCCTATCACTATATTAATTTCTCCCGATGCTATACCACGACGTAACGCGTCACGCGTAACGCGTAACGTGTTCGAGCTGCCCGTAAGAAGGCATATATTAAGTCCCATGTCTTCTATAATCTTATGAATATTTATATAATGCTGCTCTGCGAGTATCTCCGTAGGCACCATTAATACGGATTGATAACCACATTCAACCGCAACCAGCATTGCCATAATGGCAATGATAGTCTTCCCGCAACCTACGTCCCCCTGTAACAGCCTGTTCATCGGGTGAGGCCTTTTCATGTCATGAAGTATATCCTCGAATACCCTCTGCTGTGCCCCGGTGAGCCTGAATGGAAGCATATCGTGTAGTCTCCCGACGAGAACACCATCCGAATTAAATGCTATCCCCCTTTCGATGTCTTTACCCTTCTTCAGCACCGAAAGTCCAAGTTCGAACATAAAGAGTTCGTTAAAGGAAAGTCTTTTCTGATAGATGCTCGCTCTCCGGTTAAATATATCTATACCGGTCTCTCTTGAAATCGAAGACCCTGAACTTGATTTAGGGCAGGATTCAATGTCCGGGAAATGGGAATTCATAATACTCTCATTAAGTCCGGGAAGTTTGTGCCTTTCGAGTATCTCTTCAGGTACGGGATCGGATATGTCCCCTATACAGGTGTTAAGGAGATTGAACATTATGGTTCTTAATTGTCGTACACTCAAACCGGCAGTCGTTCTATATACCGGGACGATTCTTGCCGTATGTATAAAGGCATCCCCGTCATCGGTCGGGAATTCATATTCCGGATTATCGACTTCAAAGCCCGCACCCAAATAAGGATTTCTTTTAACAATACCGCTTAGAATTACTTCCTGTCCTATCTTGAAGTTCTTTTTCATAAACGGCTGGTTAAACCACTTTCCCTTGAGCAGCCCGCTTCCATCCGATACGGTGAGTTCGAATAACTTCAAGCTGCCCTTGCGGAGCTTTATCACCTCGGCAGAAATGACCTTCCCGATTACTGTCTCAAGCTGTCCATAACCGAGGCTGCTTATTTTTTTTATATTTTTTCGATCTTCGTATCTGTAAGGAAGGTAATAAAGTGCGTCTTCTACTGTCGTAATTCCGAGGTTGTTAAGAAGTTTAGCTCTATGAGGGCCTACACCTTTGATGTATTGTATAGGAAATTCTGAAAGGTTTTTACCCATCAACCGATGATTTATTTTTCTTTTCTGCCTCGGCTGATCTCCGGTTCGATTCCTTAATCAACGTCTCTTCCAGTACCTTATCCGCCTCTTCCATTTTAATCTTAGCATATTCCGTGTCGCTGAGAATGTCTATATCCCATCCCGTAAGTTTCATAGCGAGCCTCACATTCTGGCCCTTCTTGCCTATAGCCAGTGAAAGCTGCTGGTCGTTAACAACAACCATAGCTGTCTTTCCCTCTTCGTTTATGCCGATCCTCTCAACACTTGCAGGACTTAACGCCCGTGCAATCAGCATCCGCGGGTCGTCGGTCCATGGAATTATATCTATCCGTTCTCCCCTGAGTTCCCGCACAATAGATTGCACCCTTGTACCCTTCATACCTACACAGGCACCCACAGGGTCTATAGATGGATTTTTAGAATAAACGGCAATCTTTGTCCTTTCTCCGGGTTCGCGAACTATATCCTTTATCATCACAAGACCTTCGCTTATCTCGGGCACCTCCATCTTGAAAAGTCCCGCAACAAAATTCTGGTTAGTCCTCGAAACGAGTATAACCGGACCCCTTGGAGTCACTTTTACATTCTCGATGTATGTCCTAACAGTATCCCCTCTTCTAAGATTTTCCATCGGCAATGCCTCGCTTTGCGGAAGAACAGCTTCGGTTTTCCCAATATTGATATAGTAATTGCCTTTTTCTTTTCTCATCACAACACCGCTTAAAATCTGTCCTACCTTATCCTTAAACTCGTTATAGATTACATCACGTTCGGCCTCCCGTACCTTTTGGAAGATAACCTGTTTTGCGGTCTGGGCAGCTATTCTCCCGAAATCCTGCAGGGCGAGAGGAACGTCAATGCTTCCCTCATCAATTTTATCGGGAAAGAGTTTTTTAACATCGGCACCGGATATCTCCATGTCTTTATCTACAACCTTCTCAACAACCATCTTTGTCTCATAAACATTAATGTTACAGGTTTTTGGGTCTATCTTAAGATTGACATTTGTCCTGCCGCCGTACCGCTTCCTGGCAGCAGAAAGCAGGGCAGACTCAACTGCAGCGAGCAGCACCCCTTTGTCTATCCCCTTTTCTCTGCTTATCTGGTCCAGAACATGACAGAGTTCTTTAGTCATTTTATCTCTATCTCCAACCTTGCCCTCGATATATTTCCAAAAGGAATCTCCTTATCTTCTTTATCGATTAATAATCTTACAATATTATCTGTCGCGCTGATTATTCTGCCAAGAAAAAAGTTCTGATCGTCTATTCGCTCCTTTGTAATTACCCTGACAAGTCTCCCAATATTTCTTTCGAAATCTTTAATCGAAGTCAACGGTCTATCGAGTCCGGGCGATGAAATCTCAAGACTATAAGAATCCTTCATAACGCTTTCGGTTTCGAACAGAAGTTCCAGACTTCTGCTAAACTTTTCACAGTCATCAAGTGTCACTCCACCGCCTTTGTCAATCGCGACTCTGACAATCATCCTTTTTCCTTTGCCGAACAGATTAACCCCTGCAATATCAACTGCTAGGTCCTCGGCTACCCGCTTTGCCAACCCTAAAACTGTTTCTTCAATAATCGATTCTCTTATACTCATCTTCAAAAACAAAAGAGTGGGTAAACCCACTCTTAAGATAAAAAAATGACCGATGTTAAACTATATTTAGAATACCAGTTTTTTTCTAAAAAAGCAATAAATTTAGGGGTGGGGTTACCACCCCTAAATTTAATGATATTACTTGCCTGGTGCCGGTGCTGGTGCTGGTGCCTCAGCCGGTGCTGGTGCTGGTGCTGGTGCCTCAGCCGGTGCTGGTGCAGGTGCTTGTGCCGGTTCCTCAGCCTTTTTGCAGCCCACTGCAGTGAGTGCAAAAACCACTATTAGCAATAAGGAAAGAATTAAAGCTGCGATTTTTCTCACCTATAGTCACCTCCTTCTATAAAAGATATAAAAACTAACTCCTATTT
>JACQXD010000199.1 GCA_016208875.1 Nitrospirota bacterium | reverse complement strand
GGGGTTAGGGGAGATTTATTGAAAATTTATTTATTCAAAAATCCCCCTTCATCCCCCTTTGCCAAAGGGGGAATATAAGGACACCCCACAGCAGAGACTGTGGGGTATTGAAAAACTACTAATAAAAACAGAGAGTTTATTATTTTTCATCTTTCTCCGTGCCTCCGTGTCTCTGTGGTTATTTTATGTTATTCAACTTTTTTACGAATGAACCTATATTTATGTTAAACTTTATCAATGATATGAACACTATATACATGATGAACAACATTAAAGATATATTGCCTGGAGCGATGATAGTTTTACTGATAACAATGGTGTCGTATATGCTATCATTTCTGCATCCCTCATTTGACATGCTTGTGATCTCCATAATATTCGGAATGCTTTTTGCCAACCTTATAAGAGAAAAAAATTTCTTAGATGATGGAATTGCCTTTTCATTGAAGATATTCCTTCCAGCCGGGATCGCCCTTTACGGAACTCAGCTCTCATTTGTAAGAATAGAACCAAAACTCTGGTTTTATGTCATTGCAGTCACCGTTACTTTGTTCTTACTTACATATTTCATATCAAAGGGAGTAGGGCTTTCAAAAAATATAATGATACTTCTTTCGACAGGTCTTTCTATATGCGGGGCATCTGCAATTATGATAGTTTCACCCATAATAGGTGCAAAAAAAGAGGAGATATCGATATCCGTAATCGTCATAATGGTATTAGGTTTATCCGGCATGATCTTTTATCCCCTTCTTACCGATATAATGGTTCTCAATAAAGATGAATTCGCTTTTCTTTCGGGCACCACCCTTCCGATGATGGGGATGGTCAAGGCTGCTGCGGTCAGGGCCGGCCAGGATGCACTTGCAGTTGCATTAAATATAAAACTTATAAGGATCTCCTGCCTGATATTCCTTCCGGTCGTATCCCTGATACTGCTGGGGAAAAAAAATTTTCACATACCATGGTTTATAGCAGTTTTTATTGTCCTGGCAATAGGCATGAATATAATAAAAGAAACAAAAATTATAAAAGAGGTCGCCGAATACGCAAGTAAGTTTTTTCTTTCTTCCGCCCTTGCTGCGATAGGGCTTTCCGTCGACTTCGATTCTATCATGGAGAATGGGACGAAACCGCTCATGGCCATATTCCTTTCATGGGGAATAGTGGTACTATTTCTCTATCTCATCTTTAGTATAGAAAATGTTTAAACAAAAAATAACATACAGACTTCTTTTGATCTTCATCTTCTTTGCGTTGGTATTGGTAATACCCCTTACCCTTACTATTCGAAAAGAGGTGAACAATATGATAGCGGAAGAGGAGAAAACGATTGCCCCTTCGTACGAAGAAAGGATCATCCACGATAAGTTTTCCGAACGGTTTACCGACAGTCTGATAGTCTTCTCTTTCTACACGTTTATATTAGCTATCATCCTGTCTCTGTTCTTTTCGAAAAATCTCCTAACCCCGATCCGGGAGCTTTACAGGGGTGCAAAATCCCTTAAAGATGGAAATCTCGGATTCAGGCTTGAGGTTACAACCGGGGATGAACTCGGCGAGGTTATGCGATCATTCAACGAAATGGCTGCCGCCCTGGAAAAGAAAACAGACGATCTTAAAAAGAAAGAACTCTATATCGGTGCAATGATGGATCCTTTGTGGGTTGTTGATAAAGACAATATAATCACGGAGATTAACCCTGCATTTACAAAGTTATTCGGATATGATCGTGATGAGGTAATCGGTGGATCTATCTACGATTTCCTTGACGAGGAAAATGCAAGGATTATGAGATATCAGCTCGATGAAAGAGAAAAGGGAGTATCCTCTATTTATGAAGTCTCGATTATATCGAAAGACGGTTCTCATATCCCTGTCTTGATAACCGGTGCGCCCATAATTAAAGATGGTGAGACAGCAGAAAAAATCGGTATTCTTAAAGATTTCAGGATGGAATCTCAATTAAGAGATGCTATAAAAGAATCCCGGGACTATCTCGAAACTATCATGAACAGTATAGAGGACGAACTTATAGTAGTGGACAAAGAATTCAGAATAATCATGTCGAATAAATCGGTAGAGGCAAAATACGGTGGTAGGGTTATAGGTGAGTATTGCCACTTTGCCCTGCACGGCACGACAACACCGTGCTGGCACAAGGGAGAAAACTGTCCTGCAAAGAGGGTCTTTGAGACGGGTAATATATACAGGACACTCCATCAGCACAGGGATCCTGGAGGTAAAAGATTATTTTATGAGATCGTTGCCTGTCCCATTAAAGATGCGAAGGACAATGTGATCCATGTTATCGAGTTAATGCGGGATGTTACGGGGAGAAAGGAATACGAAGAAAATATAGCACAAAAAAACAGGGAACTCACCGCCTTAAACAGCATTGCCGGTATCCTGAGCAGATCCCTAAAGTCGGAAGATATATTCAGCAGCGTTCTTAATAAGCTGTTGGAAGTGACGAACATGGATGGAGGTGCAATCTTTCTGATCGACGAGATGAACAGGGAGCTTATCTGCTCCCATTATAAAGGAATATCGGAAGAGTTTTTAAAGGTTGCCGGCAGAATGAGGGTCGGTGAGGATATCCCCGGCAGGGTTGCGGCTACTGGTCAACTCATGACAACCCAGGACATAGGAACGGACCATCGGATTGAAAGATCCATTCTCAGGCACTCGGGTATGAAAGGATACTGCGCAGTTCCGGTATGCGGAAAAGAGAGGATAGTCGGGGTATTCTGCCTATTCAGCTTTAAACCGCATGTCTTTACTCCGGAAGAAGAAAGACTACTGACTTCGGTCGGTGAAATAACAGGGCTGGCCATCGAAAATATTAAGCTTTATGAAAAGATGAAACAGCTTTATGAATATCAACGCCAAAGAAGGGCGGACGATCATAAAAATCTCCTTTCCATATCCTCAAAACTTGCCTCTGCACTTGATATAAAAACAGTGATGAATTCCACGCTCGATCTGATCAGGTGGTCGTTCAGGGCGGATATTGTCTGGCTGCTCGAGATAGAAAATGGAAACCTTATTCTAAAGGCAAATTCGGGCATTGCTATTAAAGAAGGAAAGGCAATATACGAGGAAGGAACGAGTTCTATCGAATGGTATGCCATCGAAAAAAAGGAGCCGATTATTGTCCCTGCTATAACCTCCGAGGCAAAATTTTATCTGTCCGACTACATCGACTCCAGCTATAAATCCGCAGTCTGCGTACCTGTATACCTCGGTGAAAAGGCCCTCGGTGCCCTTACCCTTTATTATTCCATATCCAGAGAACTCAGAGAAGACGACATACATTTTCTCCAGACAGTCTCGAGTATACTTGCCGTATCGCTCGAGAGGTCGGAACTTTATGAGAAGACCTTGATGCAAAGAGAACGTTCGGAGACTATTCTCCAGAGTATCTCGGATGGTATAATGACAGTAGACAATAAATGCCGGATCATATCTATAAATAAGGCTGCATCCGATATAACAGGGATCCCTAAGGAGGGAATTATAGGGAGTCAATGCTGTGAGATATTTAATTATACCGAAGAGAATACGGATTTTCGTTGGTCGCTCGGAGACTGTCTCGATAGTGCACTGGAAGGAAAATCCGCAAATGTCGAAACCCAACTTATAAAAACAAACGGCAAAAAGATATCCGTTATGATAAATAGTTCTCCGCTTATTAATCTAAAGGGAGAGGTCGTTGGTGTAGTTCATGTCCTGAGAAATATAACCAGAGAGAAAGAGATAGACAGGATGAAGACGGAATTCGTAAGGATCGTCTCCCACCAGTTCCGTACGCCTCTGTCTGCAATAGTCGGAATGACGGAGATGATAATCAATGAAGATATAAAAGGTGAAAAGGCAAAGGAATATCTCCGGACAGTTCACAGTGAAGGCTCAAGACTTTCCGAAATGGTATCGGATTTACTCGATATAGCACGTATAGAAAGGGGGGAAGATGTCTTCAGAGAAAATGATATAGAGTTTTCCTCATTGATCGAGGATATAGAAAGACTCTTTTCAAGCAACATCGAGAAAAAGAAAGGTAAACTCACATCTCATATCGAAGGCGATATCGCCGGATTTAAGGGAGATAAGGAAAAGATCTTCCAGCTTATAAAAAATATTGTAGATAATTCTATAATATTCTCTGATGAAGGTTGCAAAATTAATATAGATATAAGCAGAAAAGGGGAGGATATGCAACTCAAGATAACCGATAACGGCTGGGGTATTCCCGACGAAGATCTTCCGCATATGACGGAAAGATTCTACAGAGGCAAACATGGCCAGGAGGTCAAGGGAACAGGGCTTGGCCTGTCCCTTTGCAAAGATATAGTAACAGGGCACGGAGGTTCGATTGCCTTTGACAGCAAGGTTGGCAAAGGCACCACCGTAACGGTGCTGCTTCCTTTAAGGAGGAGATCATGAGCAAGATAGTTGTGATAGATGATGAGGCATTTATCCTCATGATGATAGAAGATAAACTTAAAAAGGCAGGTTTTAAGGTTGTTACCCTCAGGGAAAGTATTAATGCTATGTCTGTGGTTAAAAACGAAATGCCCGACCTTATAATCTTAGACTGGATGATGCCTGAATTGAGCGGCATAGAACTATGTAAAATGCTGAAATCCGATCCCAAGACAAACGCTATTCCGGTTTTTATGCTTACTGCGAAAGGCCAGGAGGCCGATGAACAACTCGGGTTTAAGTGCGGAGTCGCACGTTATATTACAAAGCCTTTCAGTCCAAAGGCACTTCTTGAGATCATAGAGGAAACGCTTGGAAAGCCATAATATCCTGAACGACCTTCGGGCGACCGTAAAGGAGCTCGGTAACGTATACGAGGAGATATCCCTCCTCTATAAGCTCTCAGAGCGATTCTCCACGCTTAACGTTAAGGAGATATGCGAAAACCTTGTGGATGAAGCAGTTGCTACGGTTGGAGTTAAAACAGCATCGGTACTGTTTTTTAATGAAGGACTGCGGACATTATATACGAGGGCATGCAAGGGGGATTGGGAAAAAGACAGGGTTATCGATGGAGAAGTTGAGATCATATCTAATGCATTGGAGTATGGGAAACCCGTCGCCTTCTGTAATCTCGGTGCTGTCGAGCATGAGAATTGCCTCTCGGGATTAGGATCCGTCCTGTTATGTCCTTTGCTTGGTAAAGGTAAAACTATCGGATTAATGGTACTTGCAGATAAATCATCGGAAGAAGAGTTTTATTCCAATGATATAAAACTCCTTATGGTTATCACGCGTCAGGCAGCTATGGCAATAGAAAATGCATTTCTCTATGAGGAGATCGAGGACCTGCTGCTGGGCACTATTAAGTCATTTGTGAAGGCACTCGAGACAACCACACAGTGGACTGCCGGCCATACGGAGAGGGTTACTATGTACACGCAGCACATCGCAGCCGAGATGGGACTTGATGGAAAACAGACGGAGAGATTGAAAATATGCTCTCTGCTTCATGATATCGGGAAGATTGCGATACCGAGGGACATCCTGAATAAAAAAGGAAAACTTGAAGAAGATGAGTGGATTGAGATAAGAAACCACCCTTTGGTCGGGGCAAAAATCCTGTCAGGTCTAAAGGCGTTCGATGACATTTTAGATGGTATAAGATATCATCACGAGCATTGGGACGGAACAAGGGGTCTTTTTGGGTTAAAAGGAGACGATATCCCTCTTATGTCACGTATACTTGCAGTTGCAGACGCATTCGATGCAATGACATCCGATAGGCCGTATCGGCCGAGAAAAAACAGAAACGAAACACTAAAGGAGATTCTCGAATTATCAGGCAAACAGTTCGACCCTTCGGTTGTAGAGGCATTCTACAGATGGTTCAACCGACAACATCAAGCCTTCTTACCCTGAGTTTTATGCCGAGTTTATCCGTTATTTCCCTGCATTTCTTCACATCCACATCATTCATCTCAACAATAGTTGCCTGAACATCGGGTATATATTTCTTTGCCTCTTTCATGAAAAAGATAACTTCATTAAATGCATTTTTAAAGGCTGGTGTACAAATCCTGTTATATGTCTCCTCATCATGCGCATCGAGACTGATCGAGATGCTGTCCACAAGTCCTCTCAGTTCAGGGAGTATGTTCCGGTGATTTATAAGATTGCCATGCCCGTTAGTATTAACCCTTACCTTTCCGCCCTTTTCCTTTATCCACATGGAAAGACTCTTGACTAAATCGAGTCTGAAAAGCGGTTCGCCGTATCCGCAAAAAATAATCTCTTTATATTTAGCAGGTTCGCCTATTGCGATCTTAAGTTCTTCTTCTGCAGGTTCATGGGAAAGTCTCAGGTTGTGTCCCTTTACATAATCGCTGTAGAACCTTATGCAAAACGAACACCGGTTTGTACATCTGTTCGTTATATTAAGATAAAGGCTGTCTCTTATCTTATAAGTTAGTACGCCCTCTCGGGGAGTCTCTCCTATCTTAAAGAGACGTTTTGCATTGAGCGTTGTAATCCTCGCAATGTCTTCAATGGTTATTCCCCTCAGTTCTGCAACTATCTTAGCGGTATTTACAATAAAGGCAGGTTCATTTCTTTTCCCCCTAAAGGGCTCCGGAGTAAGATATGGAGCATCCGTCTCTATAAGGAGATAATCATCAGGGATTGCCCTTGCGATCTCTGTTAATTTTTTTGCATTCTTAAATGTGACCGGTCCCGCTATGGATATGTAAAGACCCATTTCCATGACCCTCTCTGCCATATCCATATCTCCTGAGAAACAGTGCAGCACCCCTTTAATTGTCCCTGCTTCTTTGAGTATTTCAAGTGTATCTTTCTGTGCCTCCCTGCTGTGTATTATTACCGGAAGATCAAGCCCCCTTGCAAGGATAAGATGCCTTCTGAAAACCTCTTTCTGAACATCCCGCGGTGAATTGTCAAAGTGATAATCAAGTCCTGTCTCGCCGATGGCAACAACCTTACCCCCCTTTAATTCCCCCCTTATCAAGGGGGGACAGAGGGGGGTGTTGCTTTTATCGTGTATCGTGTATCGTGTATCGTGTATCTTATGTAGTGTTGCCCATTCTTT
>JACQXD010000207.1 GCA_016208875.1 Nitrospirota bacterium | reverse complement strand
TTGCTACGGCCTTCTCCACCAAGCATATATATTTATACCTCAATGCCATGGTTAAAAGCCAGTTAGTAATTTTTATCGCTCTATTTTAAATGGTTATAGTTTTCTTTGACATGGCCCTGGGAACAGAAAAGTCGGAAAACCAGACTTGGAGCGAAGATACGGTTTTTTACGGTGCTACGGATAATAAATGGTGCCGAAGGCGGGATTTGAACCCGCATGGGTTACCCCACACGCCCCTCAAACGTGCGTGTCTACCAGATTCCACCACTTCGGCATTTAAATATACTATTACAAAAATGATATTGTTTTCAAGCAAGAATTAGAACCCTAATAGTAAAAGATAGGAAAGGCTGGTGTCCGCCGAGGTGAATAAAAATTCTGAGACAGTTTTTCCTATCTCTATTTTCGGATTGAAATAGACATAGTATTTTATTGGGCACAATTTTAAACTTCAAATGCATCCTTAATATGCTCTATATCTTCTTTTCCTTCACTGATATAGATACTCAAAACATCAAATCTGACGGCACAATCCCTCTTCTGTTTTTTCAGATAAAGCAACGCAAGATTTTTAAGTTTCTGCCGTTTCCTTGCATCAACTGCCTCAAACGGATAACCGAAAGAATTATTCGAACGCGTCTTAACCTCGATAAAAACAAGGGTGCCCCTGTCTTCTGCGATAATATCGATCTCGCCGACAGGGGTTTTATAATTTCTTGCGATTATCCTGTAACCCTTGTCTTTTAAAAAACTTGCAGCGAGATCTTCACCCTTACTACCAATGAGTTTCACTTGTTTCGAGCCTCCTGAGAAGCTTTGGAATGCCCTCTATGTCCTTTATATCTTTCTGGCAGAGAATCTTTATAAGCTCTCTGAATGCTGAAAATTCTTCCCACTGACCGTTTAAAAATCTGCATAAGGTTTTATTAAGACTTTCTCCCTTATCATCCCAGTCAACTAATATTATTACCCTATGAAATTTTTCCGATACATTTTCGCAAAAGTCATAGATGCTCTGCCCGCTGTGCAGGGTCAGTATCTCTCCGGTCAGTCCCAATTCCCTGAGGGCTATCGCATCTCTTTTGCCTTCAACTATGACAGGAATATTCTTATTTCTTTCGATGAGGGTCTCAAAGACCTCCCGCAATCTCGATGCCCTATCCGTATTATTTAACTGTTGACCGTTTCTCTGAGTGCTTATCATTTCTATATCCTTATCTATATTTTAACCCGATTTCTGATTAAAATTAAACATCCATTACATTTGAAAAGATTGACTGCATAACATTTGCATGATATTCTTTTGGGTAATGAAAGTTTTGATAAAAATATAAAGTCAAGGAGCAACCAATGCCGTTCGATTTTGTATTACCGGATCTTGGTGAAGGGACCACAGAGGGTGAGATAAGGAAATGGCTTGTTAAGGAGGGTGATCCCGTTGAGGAGCACCAGACAATTCTCGAGATAGAGACCGATAAGGCAGTCGTTGAAGTCCCATCTCCGAAAAAAGGCAGGGTGCTGAAGATAAATAAAGATATCGGAGATATTGCAAAGGTAGGCGAGGTCTTAATGATTATCGCAGAGGAAGGAGAAGCGGTACAAGAAAGACCGAAATCCGTCTCTGTAGTCGGTGTGCTTCCCGAAGAGGAGGAGATACTTGCAACACCTGCTGTGAGGTCTCTCGCCAAAGAACTTGGCGTTAAGCTCGATACTATAAAAGGTTCCGGCCTAGGAGGAAGCATTACAAGGGACGATGTCGTAGAGGCATCCGAAAAATTCAAAAAGGCAGAAGACCAGCATGGTGCTGTCGAGAAGGTCCCATTAAGGGGGCTGCGAAGGACGATTGCAAAGAATCTCATACTATCCCAGAAGACAACTGCATTCGTAACAGGTATGGATGAGGCGGATATAACCGATCTGTGGAATCTGAGGGAAAGGGAGAAGAAACCGATAATGGAAAAAGGTATCCATCTGACCTTTCTACCTTTTTTCATAAAGGCCGTATATCATGCCCTTGCAGAACATCCGCTCCTGAATGCATCCGTAGATGAAGAAAGGGAAGATGTAATTGTAAAAAAATACTACAACATAGGCATTGCCGTTGATACACCTGACGGCCTGATGGTTCCGGTAATTAAGAACTCAGACAAAAAGACTATACTTGAACTTGCAACCGAAATACAGGACTTAAGCCAGAAGGCGAGGGATAGGAAGATAAAGCTGGAGGAGATGAGGGGAAGCACGTTTACGATTACGAATTACGGACATTTCGGAGGAATATTCGCAACACCAATAATCAATTATCCGGATGTTGCAATACTCGGAACAGGCAAGATTTCGGAGAAACCGTGGGTTAAGGACGGACAGATCGTAATAAGAAAGATACTGCCGCTATCGTTTACATTCGACCACAGGGTAACGGATGGAGTGGATGCTGCAAGGTTTCTATCGAAAATAATCCGCTATCTCGAAGACCCGGCACTGCTGTTTATCGAGAGTGCGTGAAGTAGGAGTAACCCTGTGTGGTTGCCCAGTGTTCAAAATGAGCCTTGATTATTTATTTAAACCTAAATCTATTGCATTAATCGGCGCTTCGCACACCGAGGAAAAACTCGGTGGTGTGATACTCAAAAACCTTCTAAGATTTAAAGGCAGGGTTTATCCTATAAATCCAAAGTATAAAGAACTCATGGGATTGAAGGCGTATCATGATCTCAAAGACATTTCTGAGCCTGTGGACATTTCCTTAATCATGAGACCTGCATCGGAGGTGCCGGAGATATTAAGAAAACACAAAGGCAGGGCTAAATGCGCTGTGATCATGAGTTCGGGTTTTGCAGAGATAGGTAAGACTGCGATTCAGGATGAAATAAAGAACATAAGTAAGGAGATCGGCATACGGATACTCGGGCCGAACTGTATGGGCATTTACAATCGGTATCAAAGTCTCGATACCTTTTTTCTTCCGCGCGAAAGACTAAAGAGACCGAAAAAGGGGAATGTCGCCGTTGTATCACAGAGCGGGGCAATCTTGGCCTGCCTTTTCGGGACACTCGATACCTCAAACATAGGGGTATCAAAGGCAGCCGGTTACGGCAATGCCGTTGATATTGACGAATCGGAGATATATGAATATCTTTCAGATGATAAAGATACGGATGTTGTTATCTCTTATATCGAATCCGTGGGGGATGGAAGAAGGTTTATCGAAAAGGCAAAGGTATTGTCTGAAAAGAAATCTCTCCTCATCCTAAAATCGGGCAAAGGACCGGGTGGACAGGCAGCGGCATTTTCACATACCGGCAGGCTTGCAGGCAGATACGAGGTCTTTCACTCTATCCTTAAACAGTTCGGGATAAAAGAGGCTGGAGACCTCGATGAACTCATGGATGCTGCAAAGGCACTCTCATATCAGGGACGAGAGACGAGAGGCAAGAGACAAGAGAACGGCAAACTCGTCCTTATTATCACAAACGGCGGCGGTTCGGGCGTGCTCGCTGCCGATGAATGCACGCGACAGGGGCTTGATACAGCGGGCTTGCCGGAAGATAAAAAAGAACTACTCAGGCGGATATTCCCGTCTTTTTACGGGATTAATAACCCCCTCGACCTTACGGCGCAGGTTAAGGATGAGGATTATATCTCTGCCCTGAATGAGCTAAAGGATAACTATGACGGTTTTGTAATTATATCTCTGCCGAATGTCCGCGGGATCACAGAGAGGCTTGCAGAGATGATAAAGGTTTCTAAAGAGAGGATAGACAAGCCCATGGTTTTTCATATAGCACACGGCGGCATATCAAAGAAACTATCCAGCCTAATCGAAAAGGCACAGATACCCGTTTATCCTTCCCCTGAAAAGGCCGTCAGGGGATTAAAGGCGTTATTGAGCTAATATTAAGGGAGATTCGATTCTACTTCTCTGTATTCCATTATCTTGTCTACGAAATACTGGTCTATGGTCAGCCCGTGTGGTATATTCTCTCTCCCGCATTTAGGACAGTCCACCAGATGCAGTCCTTCCCACGATGAAAGATATACATTATGATAATCGATCTCGGATTCACATTTGGGGCATATAAATTTCTCGACCTGACCCAACACGAATTTCCCTCCCCTGACTTCAAGCAATATCCACCTGCATCTCAGGAGCATATTTGCCTGGTGCTGGTTGCACGTAGTATATATCCTTTTTACCCTTGTTATATCCATCCTTTACTTTGGCCTCGGGAAGAATTTATTTATTATTTTAACCGTTAATCGCCTCAGGACGCAATTCAATGATCACGGCAACGTCAAAGTCGGCTTAAGAAACCAATTGGAATTCAGGAAAGAAATCAAGCAGGAAGTTATAAGGGGCTGAAGATACTTCATAGGAGTAGAAATTAACATAAAAGGCATTTTGCGTATCGCAACTGGTAATGCA
>JACQXD010000206.1 GCA_016208875.1 Nitrospirota bacterium | reverse complement strand
TGAAAGTTGTTCTTTCTTCCATTCAACCTTCCCTGCCTCTATCTTTGCAAGATCAAGAATATCGTTTATCAGAGAAGTAAGTCTTTCACCCTCCATTATGATTATATCAGTATTGTCATTTATCTGTTCCTTAATCTTTTTGCTTTTTTGATCCTCTTCGCTTATCCGGGGAAAGATATTCTCCTCCAGTCTTTTCTTTATTATCTTTGTAAATCCGAGTATGGATGTAAGCGGGGTCCTCAGTTCATGGGACACGGTTGATATGAAGTCGTCTTTCATCCTGTCAACCTCTTTCTCTATAGTAACATCCCTTACTACTACGATTGAGCCTAAATATTCATTTTCATCGAAAAATCCCCCTCTATCCCCCTTTTCCAAAGGGGGAATTTTAAGTTTCCCCCCTTTACTAAAGGGGGGCGAGGGGTGATTATTTTCATTGTCTTTTGTGTCTTTTCGAGACATGAGTGTTTCATCGGTTTTGGCAGCGGTCTTTTTATAGATGAGTGCAGTCTCGGCTCTCCCTGCCCTGTTATCTTTCAATTCAACATCACAGGATAAACTATCCTTATCTTTCAGACATTTCTCAACAATATCCTGCATTTCGTCTCCGAATATCTCACCAACATAACTGTTTATTGCATCCCTGCCGTTCAGCCCGAACATCCTTTCCATTGCAGGATTAATAAGCATTATTCTATATTCGGTGTCGGTAACGAGCAAGCCATCCGGTATATTATTTATAATAGCAGTCAGATATGATAGTGTGTTCTCGAGTTCTCCGGTTTTGGCTGCAAGGTCTGAAATAAGTTGGAGGTTTCTATTCTTCAACTGCTGCTTTTCTAATGTCTTTCTCGCCGTAATATCAATGGTGTCCTGAATGAGTTCGTCTTTCAAGAGATAATCATCGGCCCCTCCTTGTAATGCCTCTATAACGGTTTCTATTTCCTTGTTTCCGCTTAAAACTATAATAGGGATATCAACTCTTTCCTTTCTCAGTTCTTTGATAAGCTGGAGGCCGTCCATCACAGGCATGTTTATATCTGTTATAACGAGATTCACCTCAGGATTAAGATTAAATTTTTCGAGGGCGTCTTTTCCATCAACTGCTAAACTGACTATATGCCCCTTATCCGCGAGAACAGCGGAAAGAAGATCCCTGATAAATGGGTCATCATCCACAAGGAGTATCTTATACTGGTGCATTACTTACTTGCACCCCTCAGAATTGTATCTGACACCTCTTTGCCCCTGCCTCATCTCTTATCCAGAGCAATACCTTCTTAGAACGTGTACACCAGTCCCTGATGTCTTTATCGAAGGTTGGACAGTCTGCTATAACCTCAAGGACGTCTCCCTGTTTCATCTTCACAGCCATTGCCGTTATCTTCAGGGTAGGCTGGGGGCATTTGAGTCCCTTTGCATCCAATGTTTGAACTGCCATGTTACACCTCCATTTATTTTATTCTTCGAGGCCTTCTTGCCTGCTTTACATGGATTTCCGTATTATCCCTGTGTGCAATAACTTCTTCACGGACGGATTTTATATCTTTCCTCAAATCCCCAACGGAAGAATCTATCCTGTTGATATCCTTTCTTAAATCCCCGACGGAAGAATCTATCTTTTGGCTGAGTTCCTTTCTTAATCCTCCAACGGAAGAATCTATCTTTTGGCCGAGTTCCTTCCTTAACCCCCCAACAGATGAATCTATCTTTTGGCCGAGTTCCTTCCTTAACCCCCCAACAGATGAATCTATCTTTTGATTGATCTCCCTCTTCATGTCCTGCTGCTGGTCAACGACAAAGTTAATATTTTTCTGAAACTCTTCTAAAAGCATGCTTGTATGTCTTTTAGAGTCCTCAATAAGCGATTCCGTATGACTTTTGAAGTATTCTTTTAGCTCTGCCTTTGTATCTTCAAGGTCTTTTTTTGTAGCATATTCTTCCATCCACAACCTCCTTTTCAGACATTATAATAATACCTAATAATACCTAAATTGAGCGATTCTTGTTGCTTCCCCTCTATCAAGAGGGGATTGAGGGGTGTGTTTTCCTTTATTGCCTTTTCTTTTACACACCCCTACCCCTCTTTTTAGAGGGGAATACTACATCAAAGGTCCAAGTCCCTTTACGGTCTTGACCATTTCTGTTACGATTTTTATAAATTTATCGCTTTCTCCGGCAGATACATAGTCAAATCTGCATCGTTCATCTTCTATGCCGAATTGCCTTAAAAGTCTTAATAGCATGCGATACCGTTGTAATGCCCTGTAATTGCCCTCTTTGTAATGGCAATCGCCGGGATGACACGCAAGTATTATAACCCCGTCAGCACCCCTTTCGAATGCCTTCATAACAAACTGTGGATCTATCCTGCCGCTGCACATAACCTTTATGACATTCACATTTGGCGGATAATGTACCTGTGACGTTCCAGCCTTGTCCGCTCCGGCATAAGAACACCAGTTGCAGAGAAAACCTACAATTTTTGGCTCAAAGATTTGAGTTTTGAGTTTTGAGTTTTGAGTTAATTTTTTACCTCTGCCTTCTGCCTTCTGCCTTCCGCCTTTTATCATGCCAGCACCCCTTCTATCTCTGCAATTATCTCTTCATTTGTAAAGTGTCTGCCATTGATCGCTCCTGACGGACAGGCAGCAACACAAGTGCCGCATCCCTGACATAATACATCATTTACTGCACAGATTTCTTTTTCTTTATCAAAAGAGATTGCACTGTAAGGACATACCTGCACACAAACCCTGCAGCCCGAACATCTATCCGGGTCTATTACTGCGTTAATTGGTTTTATCTCCAGTTTCCTTCCGGCAACCAGACCGGACAATATATAGCCTGCAACGGCCATACCCTGACTCATAGCCATCCGGATATCCATAGGAGATTGGCATGTCCCTGCAAGATATACACCCTTTATCTTGCTCCGGGACGCATCCATTCTTCCATGCAGCTCTTCGAAAAAACCGGATTTATCGTGCGACACTTCAAATATAGCTCCAAATTTGCCGGATTCTTCTATCGGAATTACTGCGGGACAGAGTATAATCATATCAGCGGGAATACCGCCTCTTTTACCTGTAACGTCTTTAACCCGGATAACCTTTTTACCATTCTGTACTTTGACGCTGAGGTCTTTTATATCACCATATCTAACGAATTTGGTTTTAGGATTGTTTTGTGCATGATCATATAGCGAAAACTCCTCTTTTCCCGGAATTGAAAGCTCTTTATAAAAATGATATATCTTCGTCCCTGAAAGTTTTTTCCCGATCAGGTGACTGAACTTGAACGCATACTGGCAGCATATGCCAGAACAGTATTCTTTATGGTTTCTGTCGAGACTGCCTACACAGTGGATTATAGCCACTGCTTCTGGGGGTTTTCCCTTGACTGTTTTGATCTTGCCTTCTGTAGGTCCGTTGGATGCCAATATCCTTTCGAATTCCGGGCCAGTATATATATCCGGAATCTGTCCATACCCAAGATTTGGTATTTTTTTGCAATCATAAACTCCGGAGCCTATTGCAAGA
>JACQXD010000205.1 GCA_016208875.1 Nitrospirota bacterium | reverse complement strand
GGCGTTACGGTAGTTATTGACGCCTGTTTTAGCGGAAAATCAGAGGGAGAAACGCCTGTGATAAAGAGTGCAAGCCCTGTATTTTTTGATATCTCGAATCCATTACTTACCATTAAGAATGGTACTGTTATCACATCATCTTCAGGGAAACAGATATCAAGCTGGTATCACAATAAACAGCATGGACTTTTTACGTATTATTTCCTGCAGGGGTTGAAGGGCAAGGCTGATGCGGATAATGATGGAACGATAACTGTCGGAGAGCTTGAAAAACATCTTACTAAAAATGTTTCTGAACAGGCAAAGGTTTTGTATAACCGTGAACAGACGCCAGAGGTTGCAGGAAATAAGGATATGGTGGTGGTAAAATATAAATAAGGAGGATAACCAATGCATACTTCAGCTTTAAAACTAACTAAAATTTCTAAAGAATTATCTATGATCCCGGAAGATAAATTGGATGAGGTTAAAGACCTCATCGAGTCTATATTATCTAAAGATAAGACAAAAAAGAAAAAGATTGTCCAGTTGGAAGGAATATGGGAAGGAAAAGGGTTTGAGAAACTTAATCTAAAAAAAGAACTCGAATATTAATGAGTGATAAAAGGATTCAAGAGATGTATAGTGTCGAGACTATATGGGATTAATAAAGAGTAAAGTATTGGTTATTGTTGTATGTATTTTGGTGGCTGTTTTTGCAGAGGCAACTCAGGACAACATCCAGATCATAGAAAAAGAAGGGGAGGCGGTTCTCGGTGAAGACACGACACCGGCTCAGGCAAAGGCACTCGCATTAAACAATGCAAGGCGGTCTGCTATTGAGCAGGCGTCAGGTGTAATTGTTCACGGTTCATCTGTTGTGTATAATTTCCAACTCATCAGCGACCTTGTTGCATCTGCCACAAGAGGGGTGATTGTAAAGGAAGAAATCTTAGCAGATGACATAAAGAAAGATGGGAAACAAATCGTATATTGCACAAAGATAAGGGCACATGTAAAAACTCTCGAAAAAAAAGAAGAAGGGGGTTTGAGAATCCTTAAGGCGGATGTCAATAGATACGGTTCTAATCCTGCAAACACCTCGGTAGTCTTTCAGGAAAACGATGAGATACAAATAAAGGCTAAAATCAATTCCGATGCTTATATCCATGTATTCAATATAAGTCAGGACGGAATTGTGACAAAACTTTATCCCAATGAGTATTTTAAAGCAGAATTAACATCTCCGGCGGAGGAATTTGTTTTCCCCGATGAAAAACAGAGGGGTCTGGGTCTTAAATTAAAGGTTCGTACGCCTAAGGGGCTGAGCAGGACAGTAGAAACCATGCTTATTGCAGCTACAAAAGAAAAAATAGATTTTTTATCGGATAAAAAATCCGATGTAGTTACAATCACAGACCTTATGAAAGAGCTTTCAGAGATTGACTCTTCTTTATGGACAGAAAAGACAGTAGGATATGAAGTGAGAAAGTAAAGGTATAACCTTTTACTTGAGAGGATGGGAAAATGACGGGAATCATTTGCTTTGACAGGCAGGATTAGGATATTATTTTGAGACATGAAACGGAAGATATATCTTGAAACAACTCCCCTTAATGAGGCTATTGAAAAGTGGTTGAGGAGGCTTGAAACAGAGAAGATACTCAACCCTTTTTCATCTGAAAATATTCAGGTCAGGGATTCCCTCGGAAGGATTACTGCTGAGCCTGTCATAGCAAAACTATCGTCTCCATTCTATCATTCCTCTGCCATGGACGGATATGCGGTAAGATATACAGAAACCTTTGGTGCCTCAGAGACGTCTCCAATAAAACTTAAGATCGGAGAACAGACTGTATATGTTGATACCGGAGATCCGATACCCGATAGTTTTAATGCAGTGATAATGATAGAGGATGTGAATTTAGTCAGAACACAGAGCACAGAACACAGAATACAGACTGACGAATATATCGAGATCATCGAGCCTGTAACGCCGTGGCAGCATGTCAGAGCGATCGGAGAGGATATTGTTGCTACAGAGTTGATTCTCCCTGAAAATCATAAGATACGACCGGTAGATATAGGCGCAATGCTTGCCGGCGGACATGTAGAGGTCAAAGTAAGGAAAAGACCGAAAATAGTCATCATCCCTACCGGTACGGAGATCGTAGAGCCCGGAGTTGTCCTAAAGAAGGGAGACATAATCGAATATAATTCAAGGGTGCTCGGCGGTCTTGTCTCGGAGTGGGGTGCGGAGACTTTAAGGTTCAGGATTGTTCGTGACAACTTTGATGAAATAAAAAAGGCAATACTCGAAGCTCACGGCACGGGTGACATGGTAGTCGTTAATGCAGGTGCATCGGCCGGTTCCGAGGATTTTACTACGGGTGTTATAGAAGATATCGGAGAGGTAATACTTCACGGCGTAAATATAAAACCCGGTAAACCTGTAATTCTCGGTTTAGTCGGAGGTAAACCTGTTCTCGGGATCCCGGGCTATCCTGTTTCTGCATACATAACCTTTAATGTCTTTGCCAGGCCCGTTATCTACAAATGGCAGGGGAGAGATATCGAGGAGCCTGAAAAACTAACGGCAATCCTTTCGAGACAGGTTGCATCTCCGCTGGGGCAGGAGGAGTTCTTAAGGGTTAAGATAGGAAAGGTCGGCGATAAGTTTATAGCAACCCCTGTATCTCGCGGCGCAGGAGTTTTAATGTCGTTGGTGCGTGCGGATGGTTTTGTAAGGATACCTGAAATGTCTGAGGGAATCGGCGCCGGCACAGAGGTTGGAGTGGAACTCCTTAGGACTAAAAACGAGATAGAAAATACTATAGTCTGTATCGGGAGTCATGACAATACGCTCGATTTGCTATCAAATTTCTTAAAGAAAAGGTACCCAAAACTCTCTCTTTCTTCTGCGCACGTCGGTTCGATGGGAGGGTTAATTGCATTGAAGAGAGGAGAGGCACATATTGCAGGTACCCATCTGCTCGATGAAGAAACCGGTGAGTATAATATACCGTTTATAAAAAGTCTTCTCCCCGATAGGAAGATCGTGCTTGTTAATCTTGTGTACAGGGAACAGGGACTTCTTGTTTTGAAGGGCAATCCGAAAAACGTAAAAGGCTTTAAAGATTTAGCGAGGGAAGACGTTTTTTTTATAAACAGGCAGTCCGGGGCGGGGACAAGGCTTTTGACGGACAAACATCTTAAAGAGCATGGGATAAATACGAAGGATGTACAGGGTTACGAAAGAGAGGAATACACTCATATGGGGGTAGCCTCTGCCGTACTTACGGGCCTCGCGGATACCGGACTTGCTATACTTGCATCCGCAAGGGCACTCGGTCTCGATTTTATACCTGTTGCAAAAGAGAGATACGATATTGCTATCCCGATGGAATTTTATAATACCGGGATGATCCAAAATCTTTTGAGCATCGTCAGAGAAGATAATGAGTTCAGGGAGACTGTGGTAAATCTCGGAGGTTATGATATAACCGATATGGGTAAAGTAATGTATATGAAACGATAAAACCGACACTAATCACTATTCAGTCAGAGGAGATGCTATGCGCGTAGCAATGTATTACAACAACAAGGATGTAAGGGTTGAGGAGAAGCCGGTTCCAAAGATCGGCAGCGGAGAACTGCTTGTTAAGGTGATGGCAAGCGGTATCTGCGGAAGCGATGTAATGGAATGGTATCGCATTAAAAAGGCGCCGAGGGTTCTGGGGCATGAGATTACGGGAGAGGTTGTCGAAATAGGGGCAGCGGTAAAAAATTATAAAAAAGGGGATAGGGTTTTCGTATCCCATCATGTGCCTTGCAATACATGTCGCTATTGTCTAAGCGGTTATCATACTGCATGCGATACGCTGCACAGGACAAATTATGACCCAGGAGGTTTTGCAGAATATCTGCGGGTTCCGGAGATAAACGTAGACAGGGGCATCTATCTCCTTCCTGAAAATATGTCATATGAGGAAGGGACGTTCATCGAGCCGCTGGGCTGTGTGTTAAGAGGGCAGAGGGTTGCAAACTTAAGGCCGGGTCAGAGCATTCTTGTTATCGGTAGCGGTATATCGGGACTCCTTCATATAAATTTAGCCCGCTCATTGGGTGCCGGAAGGATAATCGCAACAGATGTTAATGACTATCGTCTAAATGCTGCATTACAATTTGGTGCAGATGCAGTAATTAATGCAAAGGAGAACGTGCCGAAGTGTGTTAAGGAATTAAATGATGGTAGGCTTGCCTATTGTGTTATACTCTGCACCGGTGTAATGCCTGCAGTTGATCAGGCACTGCAATCCGTAGACAGCGGAGGGACGATCCTCTTCTTTGCAGTTCCCGAACCCGGGATTAATATCCCTGTACCTATCAATGATTTCTGGCGTAATGAGATAAAGATGATGACCTCTTACGGAGCAAGCCCTGTAGACCTTGCAACGGCAATCGAACTTATCCGTGCAAAGAGGGTGAGTGTAAAGGATATGATTACTCATCGTTTAAGTATGGGGGAAGCAGGATTCGGTTTTAAGCTCGTTGCAGAAGGAAAGGAGTCCATAAAGGTTATTATCGAACCGTGGAGATAACAAGATACATGATGCATGATATTTTTATTTTCCTTTTATCTTTTATCGTGCATCCTGCATCGTGCATCGTGTTTAAAAACTTATCTCTGTTCCCTTATCCATGCTGTAAATGGGATAAAGTTTATAATTTTTTATTCGAGACTGTCTTACCGTAAAATCCGTTTTATGCCAAAAGAATACCCACGGTGCGTCGGCAACAATCATATTCTCGGCCTTTTCGTAAAAGATATCTCTTTCCTTTGCGTTATGTGCGTGCTGTCCTTTTTCGATTAAAGAATCCACCTCATGATTTTTATACCTTGCCCTATTTCCTGCCGGCCCGAAATTTGACGAATGAAATAGCGGGAAGAGGAAGTTCTCAGGGTCGGAGTAGTCAGCCCACCAGCCGAGCCAGAACATATCCGTCTCGCCTCTATTTATTGCCTCCTTGTATGCGCTCCATTCAAGCTGTTTGATATTAGCTCTGATCCCTACTTCTTTGAGATACGATTGTATTACCTCTGCTATATCAATCATTTCGGGATCCGGTGTAATATAAAAATTAACTTCAAATGTATCCGCCTTGTCTCCAGCCGTCTTTATTAACTCCTTTGCCCTTGAGGGATTGTACTCGTAGGTCGTCGGTGCTTTCCATTTTCTTAATATATCGGGTACCGGGCCCGATGCAAGCCGCCCCCTGCCTTCGTATACGGTCGTTAATATTTTTCCCCTGTCAATCGCATGATTAATCGCCTTTCTCAGGATCGGATTATCAAAAGGTCTTTTTGAGCAATTCAGTCCGAGATAGTATGTGTTGATACCGGTTATCGACGAAATAAGGTTAGACCATTTTTTATCCTTTCCGAATCTTGAAAACGCAGATGCAGGAATTCCTATTACATCGAGATTGCCGAGTTCAAACTCTGTGATTGTAGTGAGGTCTTCAGGTATTATCTTATAAACAATTCCCTTTATTTTAGGCGGATCGTCAAAATAGTCCTTCCGTGCATCGAGCTGCAGCTCTCTGTTCGGAAGCCAGTGCAAAAGGACAAAAGGACCTGTGCCGATAGGGTGAGATGAAAAATCTACTCCCCATTTCCTTACATCTTCCTCGGCAACGACGTATGCAGCAGTCATTGTGAGCAGGTTAAGGAAAGGAGAAAAGGGTTTTTCAAGTGTTATCTCTAAAAGGTAATCGCCGATAATTTTTATACCGGAGACCTCTCCGCTCTTTCCATCCATAAACTCCCTTGCACCCTTGATCTTATCGAATACCCATGTATTCGGAGACCTGTTCCGGGGACTGAGTACCCTCTCAAAAGAATATTTGAAGTCTCCTGCCTTAACTTCCCTGTTATTTGAGAATTTGACTCCCCGCCTCAGCTTAAATCTATACACCAGTCCGTCCCTTGATACCTTCCATTCGGATGCAATGTCGGATGCGATGTTCATATCTTTATTCAGCCGTACAAGTCCGTTGAATAATTTTGCCGAGATCGAACCGCCGGGAACGTCCACGATAAGTGCAGGATCAAGCGTGGTAGGATTTGAATTAAGGCGGTAATAAACATATCCCGTAAGGCGATCCTGCGGAGAACAGGAGATGATGAAAGATAAAAGACAGATGCATATAAACGATGGAAGGGGATGGTATTTGAGCGGTTTCTTTTGCCGATAGTCTTTTAAATAAATATTATGATAAAGAGGCAAAAGCCTCGGAGGTCGGAACGACCGACCTGCCTGCCGGCAAGGCAGGGAATGAGCGAAAATATATTCCCTTCCATATGGACTTATATTACATATCATTATTAAATTTTCAATACCCCACAGTCTCTGCTGTGGGGTGTCCTTATATTCCCCCTTTGGCAAAGGGGGATGAAGGGGG
>JACQXD010000193.1 GCA_016208875.1 Nitrospirota bacterium | reverse complement strand
GGCATTCGGCAGGGACAGAAGGTTCCCAATAACGAATAAATATAGGAGCTACTAAATCAAAATTCAAATGTGCCGATCCGTCGGTATACTATGGATTTGATATTTGTCCAGAGCATATCGAATGGTGCTCTCGGAACATCTCCCCGTTATTTCCTAATTTTCATTTTATCCACCTCGACGTGAAAGTGCTTTTTCTTTATGTCCTTCGGCAGTTCATCATATTGAAGAAAAAACTCCGGTTTTTGGATGAAAAATTCATGGAATTAAAGGTATAATAAAAATCATGGAATTTGCGCCTAAATGGATAGCATGGGAGATTACGAGGAGATGTAACTTGAGGTGCGTTCACTGCCGATCCTCATCCGAGATGGAAGTGAAAGGTCATGAGGATTTTCCCACATCGGAGGCATTTAGAATTATAGACGACATAGTGAGCTATGCAAAGCCCGTAGTCGTACTGTCCGGAGGGGATCCGTTAGTAAGAAAGGACGTATTCGAGATAGCGAAATACGGAGCGAATAAAGGTTTAAGGATGTGCCTCGCAACGAACGGTACTCTGGTAAATGATGAGATATGTGAAAAGATAAAGGATTCCGGAGTAAGGATAGTTTCTCTCAGCCTTGACGGTTCCGAAGAATCTATTCACGATGACTTTAGAGGTCAAAAAGGTGCATTTGCAGGCACTATAAATGCCGCAAGACTATTTAAAAAACACGGGATAGAATTTATCATAAATTCTTCGTTCACAAAGAGGAATCAGGAAGATATTCCCAATGTGTATAAACTTGCAAAGGAACTTGGTGCAACTGCATGGTATATGTTTATGATCGTGCCTACCGGCAGGGGCGAGGCGATAATGAACGAGCTTATCTCAAAGGAAGATTACGAGGAAATACTCGATTGGCATTATCTGATGGAAAGGGATGAAAAAGCTATGCTTGTCAGACCCACCTGTGCCCCTCACTACTACAGGATAGTTTTGCAACAGTCAAAGAAAGATGGAGAGAAATTCGAAAGAAGGACGTTGAAGTTCTCTACAGGTGGAGCAAAAGGCTGTATTGCAGGACAGCTCATATGCCTTATTGATGTTGACGGCAATGTGCTTCCATGCAGTTACTTTCCGAAACCTGCCGGAAATATCCGCGAAACATCGTTTAAGGAGATTTGGGAGAATTCGGAACTCTTTAAGGAGCTAAGAGATTTCAAAAAATATAAAGGCAAATGCGGTTCATGCGAATACATAACAGTATGCGGAGGATGTCGTGCAAGGGCGTATTCGATTTACGGCGACTACCTTGAAGAAGAACCATTCTGTGGGTATATGCCGGTAAAGATGAAAAAGAAAGTAGTCGCTAAAAATTAAAAATGTCATATTCCCCCTTTGGAAAAGGGGGATGAAGGGGGATTTTAAGATAAATGGATTCATAAATCTCCCCTAACCCATCTTTGCCAAAGAAGGGTATTTTCGGGACAATAACAATCATGTGCTTTTATTTAAATTAATTTGGAGGCTAAATGAATGATACGTTTCTAAGAGCATGTCGCGGTGAAAAAGTTGAATACACTCCAGTCTGGCTTATGCGTCAGGCAGGGAGATACCTTCCGGAATATCAAGCAGTTCGAGGGCAGGTTGATTTTCTCACGCTATGCAAGACGCCGGAACTTGCAGCGAAGGTCACGCTCCAGCCGGTTGATATACTCGGTGTTGATGCAGCAATACTTTTCTCGGACATCCTGATCCCTGTCGAGGCAATGGGTATGCACCTTGAATTTTCGGAGAAAAAGGGACCCATGCTCGGCGAGCCTGTCAGAAACAAATCTGCCGTAGAGAAACTCGCAATCCCGGACACCGAAAACTCTATGCCCTTTGTGCTTGAAACCATTAAGCTGCTCAGGAAAGAACTTGAGAATAAAGTCCCATTGATCGGGTTTTCAGGCGCACCCTTCACACTTGCTACATATATGATCGAAGGCGGCAGCTCAAAGAATTTTCTAAATACAAAAAAGATGATGTTCCAGAACAGCGGTCTATTTAATTATCTCATGAAAAAACTCGCAAAGACTGTGATCTCGTATCTATCGAGCCAGATCGCAGCAGGTGCACAGGCAGTTCAGATATTCGATTCATGGGCCGGGATACTTTCGCCGATGGATTATAAGGAGTTCGAACTTTCTTATGTTAAAAAGATTGTTTCTGCACTTAAAAAGCAACATCCGGAAACACCTGTTATCTATTTTGCGAATGACTGTGCCGGGATCATTAAAGAGGTCAAAAAATCCGGTGCGGACGTTATAGGGATTGACTGGAGGATAGACATGGGTGATGCAGTAAAAAAACTCGGTAAAAAAGTGGTGGTACAGGGCAACCTCGATCCGTGCGCCCTTTTTCTTCCTAATGAGCAGATCGAAGAAAGGGTAAAAGACATATTGACAAAAGGATTGGCTGCAAAAGGACATATATTTAATCTCGGTCACGGAATTCTACCGGAGACACCTGTTGAAAATGCAATTGCAATGGTCGAGGCCGTGCATAAATACGGGAAGAAGGAATAGCCGCAATTGATACTGTTGTGTTAAAATAAATCCATGAAGAAGGAAACACCGCATAGATACCTTGATAACGCTAAAGAAACTCTGTCAAAAGCCGGATTAGAAGACAATTATTATACAGACATCAAATACGTTAAATCGGCTTGTGGAATAGCATATCTTGGTGTTCTAAAGGCAATCGATGACTACTTACTAAGACACGGAATAAGCCAAAAAGAATTACCGCGAAAGGTAGAGGAATACACAAAAGCACTTAAGAAATACAATCTTCACAACGGAAAACTATCGGGGCAATTCAATGCCTTGTATCACGAGCTTCATATCGCAGGGTACTATCATGGTGATCTGCGGAGCATTGAAACAGTCAAGGCATCTATAAAATCCGCTAAAGACTTTATCGAAAAAATCAAGCAGTAAGAAAAGATGAGACTTACGAAGGTTCTCATAATTGAATAGACATTATCTCAGAAAATCTCCCCTATCCCCTCTTTGCCAAAGAGGGGAATCTTTCCTCCCTTTAGCAAAGGG
>JACQXD010000208.1 GCA_016208875.1 Nitrospirota bacterium | reverse complement strand
GAAATAAGATATTCGTTTATTGCCTCTAAGATTGAAAGGTATGCAGTCCCGAATGCTTCTCTTACAGGTTTAACATCTGTATAGACATTATTCTCTATGGGTACAGATTTTAATATCTCTTTTGCATTATTTAAATATCTCAGTGCCTCTTTCATTTTTTAACCCCTTAGTAAACTTCACTGTCGTGATTATGCTGTAGCATAACAAATACGCAAGAAAAATGGCCATAAAATCCAATTTTTATTTTTTTATTGATTCATAAGAAATGCTTATAAAATAGACATCTATGTTTCCGTTATCCATGTCTCACTATGACCTCCGGGAAAATACTCCTCTTTGAGACCGATTAGAGGAGAGCTTATAAAAAATTCAAAATTCATTACTAATGGGGTCATTAGTAATAGTGCCTGTATACTGTAGCTATAACCATCAGGGAGGTTCGTTTACCTCATTTTATTATAAGTAAATAGTATCTGACGGATTATATAGGGAAATGAAAAGAAGCAGGTAGTCCTTGAGATGACGCGTTATCAAAAAGTTCTGTTTTACATGTTCCCGTGCATTTCTACCGAGCCATGCAGCGTATTCCTTGTTACCGAGAAGCTTTCTTACTGCATATGCAGCACCTTCGACGCTGTGGCAAAGAAGGCCTGTAAGTTTATTCTTGACCTGAAGCTGAATTCCTCCCACGGCAGAGGCAACAACAGGTTTTCCTTTCCACATGGCCTCGGTTACGGTAAGCCCGAAGCCTTCTTTGATTGATTTTTGTAGAATCACGGTAGACGCTTGCTGCAAGGCATTGATCTCTATATCGCTTTCCGGTGGAATCAGTAATATGTGAATATCGGGTTTACCGGATGCCCGTTCCTTTACCTCTTCTAATACCTTTCCTGATTCAGGGTCGTCCTCTGCCGTACCGCCTGCCAGCACGAGTTGACAGTCTATACTCTTTCTTACCATCTCAAAGGCCTGTATCACGCCGATAGGATCCTTTAGATAATCAAACCTGGAAATCTGGGCAATAATAGGTTTGTCTTTATCCAAACCATATTTGTTTAACACCGTATCAATAGTCTCCGGTGCGAGTTCCTTGTTCTTGTCGCTCAGCGGGTCTATGGATGGCGAGATCAGAAATTGGCGGATAGGCAACACTTGTGAAAAGTTTGGGGCCGAGAAGACGGCAGCGTCATAATCCGTAACAAAATTCCTTATAAATTCCCAGACCCTTTTATCGGGATTAGAGACATCTATGTGACACCGCCATATCCATTTTCCCTCAAGTTCTTTTCTCTTAACTATCAGGGCTACCGGCTGGGGGTCATGAATATAGAAGATATCCCCATGAAGCTTTAATTCCTCAATATTCTTTTTGCTTACCTCTAAAAATATATCGAAGTCTTCGGTTGAGATATCTTCCTTTCTGCCGTGAAGTGCGTTATGGAACTTTTTTGTTACATCAAAGAAATCTTTCCGACCGCTAATGGTTGTCCACTGGGCGTCAACCCCGATCTGGTTCAATAAAGGCACCATACGCGTGAGTATCTCGGCTACGCCTCCACCCGTAAATGTCGAATTAACGTTTTGAATAACCTTACCGGATAATCGCCCTGCAAGCGTCCTGAGTTCTTCGATAGTGCTTCTGCCTATGATAGGCCCATAATCCTGTATCTTAGCCCTCGGATGATGAGATATTGTTTTTTCCAAATCGGTTCTCCTACTTAATGCGTTTTTCGATAAGCTGAATTATTAAAGACCTTAGCCCTTCTATCGTATAATTATAGGGATCGAGAGCAGCAATCTCGTCAGCCAGTTCTCTTTCATCGAGACTATCCTGAAGCCAGATAGAAAAATCATTAACTCCCCTATGTAACCTTAACCTCGATTCAAAGATATGGAAATAAAGAGAATTAATACTAACATTACGAAGCGATTCCACGAATTCCCTTAAATCGCGGGCAATATAGGAAGTAGTCAAAACGACACTTACCGATTTAATAAAATGAAATTCCCTTCCTTTAAATGCCGTACGTTCCTCCCCTCTCGTTGACAGCCAATCGTTGATAACGGCTATGATCCTTTCTCTAAGTTTTCCGATTGTCGAGAATTCAAAGGTATCTATATTGGACAGCTTCTCGGCAAGAATCTCGTCGCCGATGACGTCACCTACCCACAATGCAAACTCATTGGCCGGCTGAGGGATAAGATATTGATATTCTTCTATGAAATTGTGGGTGTGATAATAAACCACGGAATCAGGGACATCTTTTAAAATATTGACAAGCTCCGATAGATTTTTTGCCTTAAGCCCGGTCAATTCTTTTATATGCAGTCTCGTAGAGAAACGGAACGGTTGAGTTGCCTGCCTAAGAGGCTCCCTATAGGCAGCAACTGTGGTTTTAGCCAACTTGTTATTAGGCACAATAATGATCCTGTCATCGGTGGCCTTAATTCGAATATTCCTCCACGTTATATCGGAAACATAACCTTCCTCTCCCGACTCAAGCTTGATATAATCTCCTGTCTTGATTAGATCGCCGTGAACTAATCGAAGTCCGGAGAAAATATTAAGTATCTCTTCGCGAGATACCAGAACGGTTACTAATAATCCTATGGTTAACACCAGAACTAAAGGTGTAGTAAATACTGCCCACACGTCAAGCAATATCAATACCCCTACAACAACAAAGGAAATCCTCACAGTATTGATTATCAGAGTTGTCGGAAGCGCAGGCATCTTTAGTCTGCCTGCATACAGGTGCAATAATTTTTCGGTAAGGCCGATAACAGTCCATGTTAGAGAGATAACAAAAATACTCCCCAGTGTTCTTCCGGTTAGTACCTTACCATCAGGAGATAAGGTCGAAACTTGAATGGCTATATATGCTCCGAATATGAGACACCATCGGAAAAAAGGAGTCTTTACCGTTTGGAGAAGTATCTCGCTTCCTTCCCACTTAATCTTAGCAAATACCCGGTTTAGATAATTGAAAAAGGTTCTCCGCACCCATACGGCAACTACAAAGAAAGCTAAAAAGACAACGGTCGGTACCGTTATCGAGAGCCAATTTTCAATTATCCATTCAATCATTCATATACCTCATCCCGGTCAGACTTTTAAAAGGCCGCCTGATGGCTATTTACACACCTATTGACAAGAACTCATTTCCACTTCAAGTTCACATGAAGGGATTTTCAATTAAATATTACTACCTTTTTAATGCAGAATCAAAATTGCTGAGTAATCGAAGCAAGCTTTAATTATTAATCCGGTTCAAATTTTTCTAATGCTCTATTCCACAACAATATTTTTCAGGAAATGCGCCGGCTCGATTATCTTAATACCCCGGAAAGACTTGAGGTCTGTGAGATGTTTGTCACCGGAAATTATGTAATGAGCACCTCCTTCCACAGCGCATTCAAGATATTTGTTATCTGAAGCATCATCCTTAATGACGTCAAGTCTCAAACCGCTATGCGTAATGACAGCCGCTTTTGTCAATTTTTTAAGAAACACTTCGATCTGTTCGGGAGTCCGGCGATGTCGTTTCATAATCTTGGGATACAGCAAAACCGCGCTTATTTCCTCGATTATATCCGATGATGTGATTAATTGAATCTTTCCCTCACGTGCCATTCGGATTACTTCAGCAGGGTTTGATACAGGTTTCAGCAAGGCGCTGACAAACTGGTTGGCGTCAATAACGACTCTGATCACTTTCTTGACTTGCCTTTACCTTTTCGATATGACTGTACCGCCTCATCTATTTCAAAATCAATTGCTCCGGTGTCCGATTTGCGGGCTTCTATCTGAATTTCTTCAACCATTCTAAAGAAATCAGCCCTCTCATCCCTCAGCCGCTGATACTGGTCAATCGGTATGATCGCAACTATTGGTTTGCCGGCGCGCTCAACAATATATTCGTCATCTTTCAGTGCAACCTCGTTCATTGAATAAATAAATTTTCAATAAATCTCCCCTAACCCCTCTTTGCCAAAGAGGGGATCAGAAGGATTCCCGACAAGCGGGAATGACAAAGTACGATTTATTTTTTTGATACCCCGCCGTCTCTGCGGCGGGGAGCTTCATTCATGATTCTTCCATCTTTACCGTTCTGTTGTTAAAGCAACATTGTTGTCTTCGGCAAATACCGAGTGAAAATAATCCGGGGCATGACGCAAACCTACAAAACGTATAGATGTGGTAAACTATTTTCTATTTGATTTACTCTAAGAGAGTATTTTTACTAAGAAGTTCATAAGTAAGACTACACACTTTGTCATTCCCGCAAGCAAAGCGTGTCGGGAATCCTTCCGAAAACAAAGAAAGATTCCGGACAAGCCGGAATGACAGAATAGGCGTAGATGTTGCCTTACTTTTGACCGTATTAGTAAATCGGAGGTATTTTAACGATGATTAGAGTCAGATTTGCACCGAGTCCTACGGGACATCTTCATATAGGAGGCGCAAGGACTGCACTTTTTAACTACCTGTATGCGAGGCATAACAACGGCAGGTTTATTCTCAGAATAGAAGACACTGACAGAACCCGCTCGACGGAGGAATATATAGATACGATTATCGAGGGGATGAAGTGGCTCAAACTCGATTGGGACGAAGGACCTTTCAGGCAGACCGATAGATTCGATGTCTATAGAGATTATACCGAAAGGCTTATCAGAGAAGGCAAGGCTTATCGTTGTTATTGCTCTCCTGAAGAGCTCGAACAGAGAAGGAAAGAGGCGATTACTCAAGGCCAGCCGCAGAAATACGACGGCAGGTGTAGGAACGTAGAAAAGGGTCAAAGTATCAAAGTATCAGAGGATCAAAGTAAAAATGCTGCGGTGAGGTTTAAGATGCCGCAGGAAGGACAGACTGTTGTCGATGATTTAATGAGGGGGAAAGTGGTATTCGAGAATAACCAGCTTGACGATTTGATAATCATGCGTTCCGACGGAACGCCGACTTATAATTTCACGGTTGTAGTTGACGACGTGGATATGAAGATAACGCATGTGATCAGGGGAGACGATCATCTGAATAATACACCGAAACAGATACATATATACAAGGCACTCGGCTATGACATCCCTTTATTTGCCCATCTCCCTATGATACTCGGTGCAGACAAGACAAGACTTTCAAAAAGACATGGTGCAACGTCTGTGATGGTATATAAAGAGATGGGTTATCTCCCGGATGCCCTTGTGAATTACCTCGTCAGGCTCGGATGGTCATACGGAGATCAGGAGGTATTTACGAGGGAGGAATTGATTAAATATTTCTCGTTTGAGAATGTCGGAAAATCATCTGCGGTATTCAATCCTGAAAAACTTCTCTGGCTTAATAGCCAGTATATGATAAATACATCTTCCGAAGATCTTACGAAAATGGTCATGCCTTTTCTTATACAGGAGAAAATAATTAATGAGGAGCAGCCTCTCGATAAGGTATGGCTTTCAAAGGCAATAGCTACATTAAAAGAGCGTGCAAAGACATTGGTAGAACTTGCAAAAACCCTGAGGTATTATATCGTTGAAGACATTGAATACAATGAAAAGGCTAAGGCAAAATTTCTTAATGAAAAAAGCCGTGATCTGTTGATCGAATTAAAAGACGCCCTAACATCCTTACCCGATTTCTCTGTCTCGGAGATGGAAAAGATATTCAAGTCAATGATCGAAAAACACAATATCAAACTCGGCAATCTCGCCCAGCCTGTGCGAGTTGCAATTACAGGCGGTACCGAAAGCCCGGGGATATTTGAGGTGCTTGATATAGTCGGCAGGGAAAAGACTTTAAAGAGACTGGATAGAGCAATAAGGGTAATCCAAAATCAATAGGATATGGGCAGGATAAAATGAGAGCAATGCCTGAATCTTATCCCTTCAGTCTCTCATAAACCTCCTCAAACTGTTTATGCGCATTTTTGAATGCATCGAGCACCTGCGGATCAAAATGGTGCGGCATTGTTCTGCCATCTCCTTCCGTGATTATCTTATTTGTTGTCTCGTGGTCGAAGGCGGGTTTATAGACCCTAAGGTTTCTGAGGGCATCATACTGGTCTGCAATGTTTAATATCCTTCCTGAAATTGGTATATCTTCTCCCTTTAATCCATAAGGGTATCCGCTCCCATCCCATCTTTCGTGATGTGAAAGGGCAATTTCTTTTGCCATTGTAACGGATGTTCCCTTTTAAAAAGCAAATAGTTCAGGTACATAATCATTTGATTTTCAAAGATTATTTCGGTTTTCTTGCAATTTCTTTTTAGTGGTTACATGGATTCCCCTGCAGGGTAGAATTTTGGGTAACCGCACGTT
>JACQXD010000032.1 GCA_016208875.1 Nitrospirota bacterium | reverse complement strand
TTCGTCGTATCAAGCTCGACTTTCCCCATAGTCAATTCTTGTAATAACTTACACTATTTCCAAGTTTTTGAAAAGTTACTAAAGAAACGAAAAATTAGCGATAAAGCTCCATAACCTCGTCCCTTAAAATAAGGGCATCCACTTTGTAGCCGAGAGCCTCGATATTCTCTCTGCCGCCTTCCTGCCTGTCAATGAGGCTTATGACCTTTACTATATTGAGTCCGGCCTCTTTAGCCCTATTGATTGCCTCGATGGTTGATTTGCCCGTCGTTATCACATCGTCAATGATCACAACCCTATCGCCTTCTTTAATATTCCCCTCTATCCACTGCATGGTTCCATGAGATTTTGCCGATTTTCTGACTACAAATGTTTCGATAGGTTTATCTTTTAAATAAGAAGTGTATGAAACAGCATATGCAACGGGATCTGCCCCGAGGGTGAGGCCGCCGATGCCTTTTACGTTTAAATCCTTGATCAGCTCGAATATTAAATTACCGATCAGATACATCCCTTCGGGATGGAGTGTCACTGCCTTACAATTGAAATAATAATTCGACATCCTGCCGGATACGAGTTTGAATACCGGCTCCTCGCTATACTTGAATGCCTTTTCTATAATGAGTTCAATCAGACGTTTTTTCATATATAGACCGCCTCTTTAAAGATTCTTTACTTATACTCCATAAACATATGGCATCATTTTATATTTACGGATGAGGTATGGTCAATAGCAGCATTACGGGATTGCAAAAAGACTTTTTTATTTTTGATATAATATGCCCATAAATTTAATCTTTAACTATAAAGAAAGACTCCGGACAAACGGAGTGACAGACTTATAAAGGAGGAGGTTTTCATGGCTGCTATTAAAAGGATAGGTCTCATTACGAGCGGCGGCGATGCAGGCGGGCTTAATGCGGTAATAAAAGGTGTTGCGAGGGAGGCATATGCGCACGGGATAGAGTCTGTGGTTATACCCAACGGATATGCAGGCCTGTACAACCTTGTGGAAATGGACAATATTGTAGTGCTGAGTGCGGAAAGGGTAAGCCGTATCGAGGCTTCAGTGGCGGGCTCCGAAGCAGGACATTCGAGGGTAAAGATCAGCAAGATTAAAGACGATAAAACATACGAGAGGATAAAGGATGGGTTAAAAAAACACGGGATAGACGCATTGATTATAAGCGGTGGGGACGATACAGGAAGCGTTGTTGTGGACCTCGGCAATCAGGGTATCCCCTGCATTCACGTACCGAAGACAATGGACCTCGATCTCCAGACCTATAGCGTCGGAGGCGATTCTGCAATAAACAGGATATCGGTTTTTACGAGGGACCTTAAGACCACCGGCATGAGCCATAATCGTGTGATGATAGTGGAGGTCTTCGGAAGATATGTAGGGCATACCGCGCTTCGCGGGGGCATTGGAGCCGAGGCAGACTGTATCCTATTACCTGAAATCCCGGTGGATTTTGATATTGTTTATGACCATATTAAGGCAACCTATTTTGCTCGGGTGGAAAGAAGCGATGTAAAGGCCGGAACATATGTCATGGTAGTAGCGGAAGGAATTAAGACCGCAAGCGGCGAACTGCTCTATGACGAATCTGCAGGCGTGGATGCATTCGGGCATAAGAAACTTGCAGGGGCAGGCAAATATGTCAGGCAGCAGTTGGAGAAGAGGATGAAGGCAGATCCGGCAGTGCTTGAGTTTATGAAAAGAGTAGGCATGTACGCTCCGGGCATTTACGAGATCCCCGAGGTCAGAGAAGTTGTTCCGAGCCATCTCGTGCGTTCGGGACAGACATCCGCATTTGACGTTAACTTCGGTTACACGGCAGGTGCTGCCGCTGTGATGCTCTTGCTTGAGGGTAGAACAGGAAATACCGTAGTTGACGTCAGCGGTAAAAAGATAACTTACATACCGACGTCAGAGGCTATAAAGAGGAGAGAAGTTGATATCAGCGAGATAGCACTCTTTGAGAGCCTCGGTATCTGTTTCGGCAGAAAACCGCAGAAGTTCGAATACGAACTCAGCGAGGCAAAGATGCCCATTGCAAGACATCTTTAATAGCTATATAGCTGATAGCTTTCAGCTTTTAGGTTTATTAACTGAGGAGGGAACATGATTTTCTTGGCACTATTTATAATACTTTTAATAATTATTGTGCCCATTCTCGGGATAATAATTATATTCAACAGCCTTGTATCACTGAGGAACGAGGTTCAGAATGCATGGAAACAGATTGATATACAATTGAAACGGCGGCATGACCTCATCCCGAATCTTGTATCTGTTGTTAAGGGCTCGCTGGAATTTGAACAGGATACGCTGGAAAGAGTGGTAGCAGCAAGGGCGAAGGCTGTATCGGCTACCATTCCGCAGGAAAAGGCTGCGGCAGAGAATATGCTTACCCAATCTCTGGGCAGATTATTTGCGGTGATCGAGAATTACCCCGCCCTTAAGAGTAACGAAAATATCATGCAGCTTCAGGAAGAACTTACAACAACTGAAAACAGGATCAGTTTCGCCCGCCAGCTTTATAATGATCTCGTTGCAAACTTCAAGACGAAGATTGGGATATTCCCGCATAATATCGTTGCATCCGTGTTCGGATTTCATGCGGAAGAATACTACTCGGCAGCAGAGACGGATAAAGGCGTCCCGGTAACGGAAATAAGCATAAGAAAGAAGTAAGATGACCTGTGCCGCTGACGTTTATTGAGATAGAGAAACAAAAGAACTGGAGAATAGGCATATTCTTCGTTGTTCTTTTATTCATATATTTTTTTATAACCATAACATTGGCAGGAGCCGTTTTTCTGGTATCTCCGCTGCCGTTTATAACCTCCGGGGCTATATCATCGGGACATATTCTGCAATACATAATAGTTCCCGCAGGTTTTGCACTTTTAATCGCATCGATCCATTTCTGGTTTTCCACGTACGATGCCGTCAATTCCGTAATGCACAAGCTCGGTGCCTCTGCCCCTGATCCGGAAGACGGGATACATAAAAGACTGATAAATATTATGGAGGAAATCCATGTTGTAACAGGGAATAAAAAAAGGATAGGGTGCATGGTCATCCCGAGCCTGTCCATGAATGCCATAGCAGTTGCCGACCTAAGGGGAAATGCGGCAGTGCTGATAACAGAGGGGCTTCTTTCAAGGCTCACGAGGCCACAACTCGAAGCTGTTCTGGCACACGAAATACATCACATCTTTTCAGGCGATTGCCTGGAGGCTACCGTAGCGGCAAGTCTCTTCGGGGTATATGCTGCGGCGATGGAAAAACTTCAGGATACCTCCGACAGAAGGGCAACATTTTTTCCTGCATTCGTTCTTGCCTGTATCCTTTTAAAACTCAGCCAGATACTTAATATGTTTATTTCAAGGGAACGAGAATACAGGGCGGATGCGGCATCTGTGCGTATGACGCGTAATCCTCTCGCCCTCGCAGAGGCACTGCATTTACTCTCCCGGAATTGGAGAGGGATGGGATTCATAGGGAATGGACTTGAGATGCTCTGCATTGTTAATCCA
>JACQXD010000031.1 GCA_016208875.1 Nitrospirota bacterium | reverse complement strand
TCCCTCCTAACCTCCCTTTGCCAAAGGGAGGAACATACCCCTCTTTGGCAAAGAGGCTGGGCTCCCGTTGCCACGAAGTATTGCAACGGGAAGCGGGGAGATTTTTCAATAATGATGCCTTACTTATGCACTCCTTAGTAAATCCTATCTTACTTCTCATTCTTTGCCGATTTTAATCCTTCTTTCAAAAGCAATATAAGAACAACGGTAAACCCAACGAATATCCCAAACACATTTAAGAGTTTGAGCCGGAACAAAATTATAAGGATCGCAATGATAATAATAAACCTTATAAGGCTGAAAAATATGAGCATTGCCGTTGCACCTTTTGCACCTATCAATCCTTCGACTCCCCATGCGAGTCCCTTAAGATTCGCAAGGGCAAGCACCCCGCCTATAAGTATACTGAGAGGCAGTTTCTTCCATTCGATTAAAGCGGAAAAGATAGAAAGCGGAATTAACACAAGGACAGACTGTCTATGTATCTTTTTTATCATTACCATCGGACGATTTTTTAGCGATCCTGAAAAGTTCCCGAAAACCGGCTATTATTCCGAGTATCAGGAATATTATTGTAAACCACGGCGAGGTCTTGAGACCGAACCACTTATACATAGCGAAATCAAGGCCGTATCCCATTGCAAGACCGATAAAGGTTGCAAGAACGAGATTAAGCCCTACAGTACTTGCCTCGAGGAGCTGTTTGAATAATGATTTTTCTGCTATTTCTTCGACTCCTTAAATGACTCGTATGCTGCCCTTACCGTCTTTTCGATATCTTTCTCAGTATGGGCAAGGGATATAAAACCTGCCTCGAACTGGGATGGGGCTATGTTAACGCCTCTCTTCAGCATCCCTGAAAAAAACCGTGAAAACTTTGTCGTATCGGATGTCTTTGCAGTCTGATAGTCATAGACCTCTTTGTCCGTGAAATAGGAGCAGAACATCGTGCCTGCCCTATAAAACTTTGTGGACACGCCTGTTTTTTTCGCAGCATCGATAAGTCCTTCTTCGAGCATTGCAGAGTGACGTTCGAGTTTTTTGTTTATTCCCTTGCCGGATAGTTCCTTAAGGGTTTCGATACCCGCAGTCATAGCCAGTGGATTGCCTGAGAGCGTGCCTGCCTGATATACGGGACCTACGGGTGATACCATCGACATTATTTCTTTTTTCCCACCGTATGCTCCCACAGGGAGCCCGCCGCCGATAACCTTTCCAAGACACGTCATATCGGGCGTTATCTTATAATATTCCTGAGCACCTCCATAAGCTACCCTAAAGCCTGTCATGACCTCGTCAAATATAAGCACTATATCATATTTAGCAGTTAATTCTATAAGGGTTTCCAGAAAACCGGGACGGGGAAGAACACAGCCTATATTGCCGACAACAGGTTCAAGTATAATGCATGCAATAGATTCCCATCCTTTTTCGATCGCAGATTTTAAGGCACCTATATCATTAAAAGGTAATGTTATTGTATTCCTTGCGTAGGATTCCGGTACTCCCGAACTGTCGGGTACCCCAAATGTTGTTGCCCCCGAACCTGCTTTTACAAGCAGACCGTCTGCATGACCATGATAACATCCCTCAAACTTGACTACCGCATCTCTTTTAGTAAACCCCCTCGCTACCCTTATGGCACTCATCGTCGCCTCTGTGCCGGAATTTACCATTCTTACCATGTCCATGGAGGGATAAGCCTTTAACACAAGACTTGCAAGATCGATCTCGAGCGGTGTCGGTGCACCATAGCTGGTACCTCTTTCTACGGCTTTCTTAAGTGCATTAACAATCCTGGGGTGTGCGTGCCCGAGGATCAGGGGACCCCACGAAAGGACATAGTCAATATAAGAATTACCGTCCACATCGTATATCTTCGATCCCTTTGCCCTCGTTATGAAAATAGGATTACCGCCAACGGCTTTAAACGCCCGGACAGGACTATTTACGCCCCCGGGGATAAGAGCCTTTGCCTTTTCAAAAAATTTTTTAGATTTTCGGTATGTCTTCATGATCCCTCCCAAAGGTGCTAAAGTCTATCATGAAAATATTTTATACGTAAAAGAGTACCTCTGATCTGCCGTTGACGGCAAGTCTTACATCCTCTACCATCTGGCCTGCATTGAGTTCGATAACTACAAATCTTCTGCCGGGTTTTGCCACAGATGCAAGTTCTTTTTCCGGAAATGGAAACAGGGAGACCGGTCTGAAAAATCCCATTTTATGCCCTTCATGCCTCAGTTTTTTGACCACAGACAGAGTTATTCTTGCCGCAATACCAAAGGCAACGACTATCAATTCTTCATCGACACCAATGGCCTCAAACCTTACCTCTTTTTCTTTCATCTTTTTATATTTTTCCTGAAGGATGCTGTTTCTGAATTCCAGTTCTCCCTCACCCATGTATAAAGACTTTATTACATTCGGTTCTCTCACGCAGGATCCTTCCAAATTGGTATCGCCGGGATGCCTGCTTCCGCATCCTGCCAGCGCCCAAATCTTTTCAGGAAGGTTCGGCTTTACGTAAGAAGTTTGACAAAAAGGTTCCATCATTTGGCCGATAATCCCATCTCCAAGGATCATTACAGGGCTCCTGTATTCATCCGCCTTATCAAACGCAAGCATGGTGAAATCCCAGAGTTCCTGAAGGTTATATGGGGCATATACAAGGAGTTTATAGTCGCCATGCCCTCCGCCTTTTACGGCCTGAAAATAATCTGCCTGACTCCCTGAGATATTTCCAAGCCCCGGTCCTCCTCTCTGTATATTTACAATAACCGCGGGGAGCTCTGCTCCTGCAAGGTAGGATATCCCTTCCTGTTTGAGGCTGATCCCCGGGCTGCTCGATGATGTCATCGCCCTTGCACCGGCAGCAGAGGCGCCGTAGACCATGTTTATTGCCGCAAGCTCGCTTTCTGCCTGAACAAAGACTCCACCGGCATCAGGCATTCGCCACGACATATATTCGGGGATTTCGTTCTGAGGGGTTATCGGATAACCTGCATAAAAACGGCAGCCGGCCTGAATTGCAGCCTCTGCGATAACCTCATTCCCTTTCATAAAAAGCTTTTTACTCACGTAAACATTATACCACAAAACAATGCAGCGTCTTATCGGCAGTGGGTTTATTAGTAGTTTTTCAATACCCCACAGTCTCTGCTGTGGGGTGTCCTTATATTCCCCCTTTGGCAAAGGGGGATGAAGGGGGATTTTTGAATAAATAAATTTTCAATAAATATCCCCTAACCCCTCTTTTCCAAAGAGGGGGTCAGAAGGATTCCCGACAAGCGAGAATGACAAAGTACGATTTATTTTTTTGATACCCCGCCGTCTCTGCGGCGGGGAGGTGCATTCCCGGCGATTTTAATGGTTTCTTTACTTTCTCTTTTTTACCAAAATGTGCTATATTCCATCCAAGAAAACAGTAAATATTCGATGGGTATAATTATGTTAGCCCGACGCTGATTTCAGCTTTACCAAGCACCCGGCATATATATCTCTCTATAGACCGTTATCAGTGT
>JACQXD010000194.1 GCA_016208875.1 Nitrospirota bacterium | reverse complement strand
CAGATATACGCTGTCGAGAGACCCCAGATTTTTTCATTCTTATTCTTTGCGATACTGCTTTATCTGCTCGATGAGATGAAACGGAACAGTAGAGCAGAAGATCAGCAGAGTAGCAGCATAACAGAACGACAGAGCGACAGAGCGACAGTTGCTTCTGCCGATTCACCTCCGCCTCAGGCGGATCACCGATTCATGGTTCGACGAGCTCACCATGACAAACCGTGTCACCCTGAGCCTGTCGAAGGACACCTATTCACCTACTGCTCACTTCCTTTATTGATGCTTCTCTGGGCGAATATGCATGCCGGCTTTATTGTAGGTCAGGGGATTATATTGATATATCTTCTATCGGAAGGGTTAAAATTTATTCATCCTTCATTTAATCCGATGGACAGATCATCTTACGTGAAATTTTTGATTATAGGGATATCGGCTATCCTTGCGGCATTTATAAATCCTAATGCTTACAGTGCTGTTACAGAGATGTGGAGGACGTCTAAATTCGTCTCTACAGGGCTCACGATCACAGAGCATCGCTCGACAATAGCTCTATTTAAGGATTATTACCCGCTCTATATTCCAGTCTATTGGCTATTACTTTCGATAGCTTCTATAAGCCTGTTATTCAGGGTTATAAAGAAGAGACTCGATATACAAGATATCTTCATGCTCGCGGGTTTTGGTTATTTTTCGTTTACCCAGTTACGGTATGTGGCCTTTTTTCTGATATGGGCAGTCCCTTTTATATCAAACACTACCACTGTGCCTTGTCCCACCGGTGCAAGGACCGAAAGACGGGGATTAATGTATGCCTACCTTTTTCTTTCTCTTTCCGTAATAACCTTTCTTGTGATCGGACAGGGAGAATACAAGTTCTTAAAGAATACAGCAGGTTTTAAGAATGGCAGATGGATCAGCAGGTATTTTCCGGAGGCTGCCGTTAGATTTATAGTAAAAAATAATATCAAAGGTAATATGTATAATTATTATGACTGGGGCGGCTATCTAATATGGGGGTTTTATCCTGGAAAAAAGGTTGCAGTAGATGGAAGGAACTTATATGAGGTTCAATATATCCGTGATACGGCTGTCCTTACCGCAGCATCGAGACCGGTGGTAAACGGTATGCCGTACTATAAAGCTATCCTTGAGAGTTACGGTATAAGGTATATGGTAATACCCCTCTTTGGGATAGATGGTGTGATGTTTCCTATAGTGGCGGAAATGATAAAGGATAAGGAATGGATTCCTGTATTTATGAGCGACAATTCTATGATATTTGTAAAAAACACCCTTGAAAATTATGCTGTTGTCCATACATATTCTATCCCAAAAGATATATTTGTTGTTTATCTTTTCAGGATGCTCGATAATGCGATAAAGGGAACGCCTAAGAACTTTTTCTTATATCTGGCAAAGGCTGATCTTTATTATAGCCAGAGTAGATTTAAAGAGGCCAAAGAGGAATACGAAAAGGTTCTTAAGATTAATCCATTTAATACTTTTGCGAGAAAGAAACTGGAATCTATCGATGGATTTATTCGATAATCGAAAACTATTAAAATTCTTGATGCTTATTCTTATAGGAATAACATTCGTATCTCTCTTTCTTATTCTTTTAAAGCCTATAGAAGACTTAGATTTCTTCTGGCACCTCGCAACAGGGAGATGGATAGTCGAACATAAAGCATTACTATCGCATGACCCCTTTAACTATACTACTCCTGCTTTTTCAACCCCCATGGAGTATTTTATACTTACATCTTACTGGCTCAGCCAGATATTTTATTATGGAATCTACCATCTCTCCGGCTGGAATGGTTTTATTCTTTTGAGAGTTATAGTTACGGGTATTATTATTTATTTTTTGTATAAAAGGGGAAAGGATTCAGATAAAACTATTCTCATCGGAATTATAACCGTAACTATCGTTGTATTCAGCCAGATATATTATTTCGAAAGGCCGCAGGTTTTCTCGTTCTTATCCTTTGCGATATTGCTTTATCTGCTCGATGAGATGAAACGGAACAGCGGAGCAGAAGATCGTTTTATTGTAGGCCAGATGGTTATTCTGATATATCTTTTGTCGGAGGGATTTAAGTTTTTGTACCCGTCTCTGAACCCGATGAAGAAATCATCTTATCTGAAATTTTTCATTGCAGGGATGGCAGGAATATTGACGGCATTGATAAATCCTGCCGGGTATAATGTTATTGTGGAGACGGTGCATTTATCTAAATATGCCCATGTCGAAATAATCGATATACAATCAACCGTGACTATTTTTAAAGCATTTTATAAATACTATATACCTGTTTACTGGCTATTACTTTTGACGGCAATGGCAAGTCTGTTATACAGGATTGTCAAAAAGAGATTCGACATAAAGGATGTTTTCATGATTGCGGGTCTCGGGTATTTTTCATTTACCCAGTTAAGACATACGGCCTTTTTTCTTATATGGGCAGCTCCTTTTATTTCTCTTTCGTGGTCTACGGTAAGCAGAGCAAGAATAAATTATATTAAGATATTTTGCTCTTTATTTTCTCCACTTATAATAATTGCTCTCACAATAGGTGGAGAAGAATTTAGCAACATAAGGAATATCACCGGTATTAAAACGGGCCGGTGGATTAGCAGTTATTTCCCCGAGGATGCGGTAAGATTT
>JACQXD010000030.1 GCA_016208875.1 Nitrospirota bacterium | reverse complement strand
TGAGCGGCATAGCAAGAAGACTCAGGAAGAACTCCACAGATACTGAGCGATTTTTATGGAAACTATCCAGGCAACCCTTCTTACCCCTCACCCTAACCCTCTCCCCCAAGGGGCGAGGGAAGAAAACTTTTGACAATACGCAAAGAGGGGTTAGGGGAGATTTATTGAAAATTTATTTATTCAAAAATCCCCCTTCATCCCCCTTTGCCAAAGGGGGAATATAAGGACACCCCACAGCAGAGACTGTGGGGTATTGAAAATTTAATAAACCATAATAATTCTGTTTTGAGGAGGCGTCTTATGCTTGAACTGAATTTCTCGAATATGATGGGAGAGGTTATCGGTGAAAAAGGTATTTCGGAAAGAGAAATAGAGGGGTTAAAGACAGCGGTATTCGATATTGATAAACGAATAAAATCCAGAGAGAGGCCCGAACTCGCCTTCATAGATTTATTGGAGCAGGACGTATCGGAGATTAAAAAAATAGCCGGGGATATCAGGGGAAATTTTGATAATTTCGTAATACTTGGAATCGGGGGTTCCGCTCTCGGTCCGAGGGCAATAATAGATGCCCTGAGTCCATTCCATAATCTTGATAAAAAACCGAGGGTGTTTATCTATGACAATGTCGATCCGAGAACGCTTGACAGGATTTTATCCCTAACCGATATAAGAAAAACGGCAATTAACGTAATTACAAAATCGGGCAGTACTGCCGAGACTATAGCCTCTTTCATGATATTCTGGGATAATGTGGAGAAAAGCGGTGCCGATCACTCGAAGATATTTATCGCAACAACAGACCCTGAAAAAGGCAATCTCAGGAAGATTGCAAAAGAAAAGGGATTAAGGACATTCTCCATTCCTCCGGGTGTCGGTGGCAGATATTCTGTTTTATGCCCTGTAGGTCTTCTGCCTGCCGAGGTTATAGGTATAAATACAGAAGAAATGCTTAAGGGTGCGAGCGATATTCATAAGAGATGCTCTGATCCTGAGGTATGGAAAAACCCTGCATATCTATTCGGAGTATTATTGTATCTGATGAACAGGGAGGAGAAAAGGACGATAAATGTTATTGTTCCTTACGCAGATGGGTTAAAGCCGCTTGCAGAATGGTTCTGTCAGTTATGGGCGGAAAGCCTCGGCAAACCCGGTGCGGGTCTTACCCCGTATCCATCTCTCGGGACAACAGACCAACATTCGCAACTTCAACTCTGGATGGAGGGACCCGAGGACAAGGTTATTATATTCATCAGGGTTAATGACTATGCCGTTGATATAAATATCCCGAAGGTTTTTCAGGATATGGACGGCTTAAATTATCTTGGAGGGCATACACTGTCGGAACTTATTAAGACAGAGCAGGAATCGACAGAACTTGCATTGGCAAGGATAAAAAGACCCAATATGACGATAGGAATTCCCGGAATAGATGCTTATCATATGGGGCAGTTGTTTCATTTTTTTGAACTGGCAACGGCATTTACAGGGTTTTTATACGGTATAAATCCCTTTAACCAGCCCGGTGTCGAGGAAGGGAAAAATTTCACGTACGGCATGATGGGAAGAAGGGGGTATGAAACAAAAAGGGAAGATGTTGAAAAGGCACGCGAAAAAAAGGCGTGCTGGAGAGTATAAGAATCGGCTAAGAAGCGAGCCGATATGAGATTCATTACAGATGCAATGCTCGGACGTCTGGCAAGGTGGCTCAGGCTTCTGGGCTTTGATACACTTTATTATTCGGATATAAGCGACTCTGACCTTCTGAGAATAGCAAGGCGGGAGAACAGATTTATTCTTACTAGGGACACGCATTTTTTGAGATTTAAGGACCTCAAGGATTTTCTTCTCATCAATTCGAATAACACCCTCGATCAGCTTATCGAGATAACAAGGGTGCTAAAGATGAAAAAGTTTGATTTGGCCAGGTGTGTAAAGTGCAATGGTATGCTCGATGATGTTGTCGAAAAAGCGGATATCGAAGGATCGGTACCGGAGTATATCTACCTAAAACTCAGTAAATTTATGAGATGTCGGGCTTGCGGCAATATCTATTGGGAAGGATCGCATATGAAAAGTATATCTACCTAAAACTCAGTAAATTTATGAGATGTCGGGCTTGCGGCAATATCTATTGGGAAGGATCGCATATGAAAAGATTCAGGGAAAAAGTTTGTGAGAGATTAAGGACGGAGATAGGCAGGATATAGTATTTTCGCCGAAATTTGACGGTTCTTTTTTAAACTGCTACCATAAAAATAAGGAGAAATAAATTGTGAGGAGGGCGTATGCAGCCATCATCTGTTTTTAGAAAAAGTTCTTTTTATAGATTCGGGACGAATCTGTTTCTGGTTATTTTGCTTGGTGCAATAGTATCTGCAACAATACTTTATGTTATCCTTCCAAAGGAACTTCCTTCAGCATATACCGTTGCATTTAATGATCTGCAAAAACTCCAGAGAAATCTTTATCTGAAAACATACCTGATATACCTGCCGATTGCGGTCTTTATTTTTATCGGTGTGGTTGCGATCAGCCTGTCGTTAACGAAAAAGATTGTGGTGCCCTTGAGATCTCTTTCGCACTTTTCCAGAATACTGGCTGGTGGAGATTTCTCCGGAAGACCACCGGTCGAGAGCAGAGAGATGTCTCCGTTGGCAACACGACTGAATGAGCTTATAGATTCATATCAGGAGAGGCTTAGTTCGGTTAAAGATGCCGTTTCTAAACTTGAGGCAATACAAGGAAAGATTGAAACCGGCATCGAAGAGGACGACCAAAAAAAAATAAAAACAGAGCTTAAAAATCTGATAGGGATAACAGAAGAGATAGATCGGATATTTGAGAAGATAAGGGTATGAAGGCCTTTTTAATCGGATTTTTATTAATATTATTTGTCGCATTGGTTTATGCACTCTTTAACAGTCCCCACGAATTCTCTCCGGAAGAATGCCAAGGCTGTCATGCGGGTATGCCCCAGCCCGGTCAGAAAAGTCCTTTTCCGATGATAGGAAAGATAAGGACTCTCTGTTCACGCTGCCATTATAAACTTATCAGGAAGTATTCGCATCCGGATGAGATAGTACCTGTGAATGTAAATGTTCCTGCAGATATGCCTCTTTCCGTAGACAAAAAAGTTACATGCGCTACATGCCATGACATACACGCCGAGGCGGAATGGAGCAAGGGTGTTTATCTGTTGAGAAGGCCGGCATCGGGGATTGAATTCTGCAGCGTCTGCCACGAAGCTATACCTGGAGGGCATATTATAAATCTTAAATACGCCCATAGCGCAGGTTCTAAATATGTATCGGTAGATCGATCGGGTTCTCTTGACAGGTTATCTGCTGCATGTATCTCATGCCATGATGCCTCGATAGATCCGGTAGATAGAGATAAGCTTGTTGGTTCCGGTTACTGGATGCATTCGAGAGAGCTTTCAAAACATCTCATCAATCATCCGGTAGGTGTCAGCTATGATGAGGTCAGAGCAGCACGTTCCTATATGTTTAATCACAGGTCGTCTCTCGCACCTGTAAAACTCTTTGGAGGCAAGGTGGGCTGCGGCTCATGCCACGACCCATACTCTACACTGCCGGGCAAACTCGTTATGGACAACACGGGCAGCAGACTCTGTCTGAAATGTCATAACTTATAGGAGGAATGATGGATGCAGAAAGATTTACGCTAAAAGGGTTTCAGAAAAGTATACTAATACGGTTTATTGTGATTACGGCAATGGGCGGCATTATTGCAACATTAGTATTCTTTTTTATCACGAAGAGAAAGCTCGATGAGGTCATTTATACTTTTCATCTTCCGAGGAGTATCGATGAGTTTTTGTTTCCATACGTGATCGGGGCAAATCTTGCCGGCCTTCTTATTGTGATCATTGCATTGGTATTGGCTATGCGGATTACTTTCTGGAAGGTGGCAGGCCCGCTCTATAGAATCTCGCAGGACATACAGAAATTGATAGACGGCGATCTGACCGTTAATATCAGGCTCAGGAAGGACGATGAGTTTAAGGATATGGCCGGGGACTTCGATTTAATGGGAAACTCGATGAGAGAGAAATTCAGAAAGATAAAGGACACTTTTACAAAACTCACGGTTACTACGGCAGATATGGGGCTTTGCTCGGATGATAAAGGGTTGCTGAGAGAGAAAAATGTACGGCTGAAAGAAAATATTGAGGAGTTACGTGAAGGTCTGCATGTATTTAAGATATAACGGCTTATTACAATTTTTTATAATTCTTGCACTGACTTTTATCGTGCCGGAGAAATCGGCAGGACATAATTTTATCGGTAAGGTTGGATGTTTCGAGTGTCATGAAAGATTGCCGATTGGTATATCTGCTTTAAAATTCAGGCCGAATATCGAAAGGGTATGCATGAAATGTCACAACCTTGAAAAGAGGCTCACCCATCCTGTCAATGTAGTTCCAAAAGTAATAATCCCGTTAGATTTACCACTGGATCAAGAAGGTAAAGTTACCTGTGTCACATGCCATAAGGTTCATATGCCTGCCCTAAATAAACTCACCGGTAAAAAAACATATTATCTGAGAAGGGTATTCAAAGGTAAAAAATTCTGTTATTCATGCCACGCCACACTTCCGGTGTAATAACCAAGCACCAAATTACAGATAATAACCAATAATCAAATTCCAAGCTCCAAACTTGGTTATTGTAATTTGGTGCTTGGTTATTATCTGTAATTTGGGATTCGGTTATTGGGATTTAATTATTTATTCATCATTTCAAGAAAATCTTTATTGCTTTTTGTGCCCATAAGTTTTCCAAGCAGGAACTCCATACTTTCGACAGTGCTCAAGGGATTCAATACCTTTCTCAATATCCACATCTTATTAAGGACATCCTTATCTACAAGGAGTTCCTCTTTTCTCGTCCCCGACGCATTAATATCTATGCTGGGGAATATTCTCTTATCTACAAGTTTTCTGTCGAGATGAAGTTCCATATTGCCCGTGCCTTTAAATTCTTCAAAGATTACGTCGTCCATTCTGCTTCCTGTGTCGACGAGCGCAGTAGCCATTATTGTCATACTCCCGCCTTCTTCTATGTTCCTTGCTGCACCAAAGAATCTCTTCGGTTTCTGCAGGGCATTCGAATCGAGTCCGCCTGACAGGACCTTTCCGCTTGTAGGCATAATGGCATTGTATGCCCTTGCAAGCCTGGTAATACTGTCAAGAAGGATTACTACATCTCGCTTGCTCTCCACAAGCCTCTTTGCCCTTTCGATGACCATCTCCGAGACCTGACAGTGTCTCTGAGGGGGCTCGTCAAATGTCGAACTTATGATCTCTGCCGTTGGTACCTGTCTTTTCCAGTCTGTAACCTCCTCGGGTCTTTCATCTATCAGCAGGATTATCAGGTGTACCTCTTTGTGGTTTTTCTTTACCGCCTTTGCAATCGATTGCAGAAGCATTGTCTTCCCTGTTCTCGGTGCGGCAACTATCATTCCCCTCTGTCCTTTGCCTACAGGGGTTATCATCTCCATAACCCTCATTGAATAATCATTATGGTTGTATTCGAGTTTTAATTTTTCAGTAGGATAATACGGTATGAGATTATCGAAGAGCGTTCTGTTTACGCTGTCCTCCGGCGATTCATGATTTACGGCCTCTACCTTAAGAAGTGCAAAATATCGTTCGCTTTCTTTCGGAGGTCTGATCTGGCCTGAAACAAGGTCCCCTGTTCTCAGGTTAAATCTGCGTATCTGGGAAGGTGAGACATAGATATCGTCAGGGCTTGGGAGATAACTATAATCCGGCGACCTTAGAAAACCGAAGCCGTCGGGAAGTATCTCAAGGACACCGGCCCCAAATACATTGCCTGTCTTTTCCGCCTGTGCCTGGAGTATTGCGAATATGAGGTCTTGCTTTCTCATCCCCGTGGCGCCGTCGACATTGAGTGCCTTCGCAACTGTAGTTAATTCGTCAATAGTCCTTTCCTTAAGTTCTGAAATTGAAATATTATTCATTATTAACTCCTCTTTGGGATTTTCTATGGTGGTTTATATTTTATACCCGGTAGGTCTTTTCCGCCTCAGCGGATTTCCGATCCTATCCTTGGGGGTTTAACTCAAATGGAACTGCATTTAGATAAATAGTAATAAAAGAAGATTGCTTTTGTCAATACCTGCATGTTAAATTTTTTTATGAGGTATGGCGATAAGGCTATAAAAAGGGCAAAATTGGAGATATGGGATAACCCGTATCCGGAAAGGGATTATGAGATCAATATCGGTTTCCCGGAATTCACCTGTCTGTGTCCTCGTTCCGGTTATCCTGACTTTGCAACGATAAATATCAATTATAGGCCTGACAAGAAAATCGTAGAATTGAAATCATTGAAACTCTATCTTAATTCCTATCGCAGCCGGTATATCTCGCATGAAGAGGTGACTAACAAGATATATGCCGAACTTAAGAAAAGGCTTGATCCCAGATCCCTCGAAGTCATCGGTGATTTTAATCCGAGGGGGAACGTGAAGACAGTGGTAAAAGTGAGTGAACAAAAAGTTCAAAATTCAAAGTTCAAAGTTCAAAAATAAGGAATTCCATAATTTTGCATTTTGATTTTTGCATTTTGAATTAACGTATCCCTTTTGCCCTTTCGATAAAAAGTTTTATCTTTAGGTGATCCTTTTTACCTTTTTCTTCTTCGACCCCGCTGCTTACGTCAACGGCATATGGATGCACCCAGCGTATTGCCTGCTCGATATTTCCCGGTGTGAGACCTCCTGCAAGAATAATCCTCCCGAGCTGCTTTGCCTCAACTGCAACATCCCAATTGAATATCTGCCCTGTGCCGCCGAATACTTCAGGCGTATATGCGTCAAGCAGGAATGCCGAGACTTTGTCCGTGTATTTTGAGAGAGGTTCGAGGCTTTCAAGAGATTTGATTCTGAATGCCTTTATAACGGATCGAGGGAGTCTGCATGCCGACGGAGGTTCGTCGCCATGAAGCTGGATTATGTTTACTCCTGTTTGCTTAACGATTCTCTCTATGTTTTTTCTGCTCTCGTTTACGAATACCCCGACGGCAGCTACAAACGGCGGAAGCTTTTTTATTATTGCTTTTGCTTTCGTAGGGGAAATATATCTTGGACTATTCTTAAAAAAAACAAAGCCGAGTGCATCTGCACCGTGTTCTACTGCCTCAAGTGCATCCTCGATATTCGTTATACCGCAAATCTTTACCTTTACCATATAGCAAATTATAGCATTATTAAAGAGGATGATATAGTGTTCTCACTCATTCTCGGTCGCTTGCAGTGCGACCTCCGAGGCTTTTGCCTCACCCCCCTCTGTCCCCCCTTATCAAGGGGGGATGAAGGGGGGTGTAAGACTATCGGCAAAAGAAACCGTTCAAACACTATATCATCCTCTTTATAGATTATTTGAATAATTCCAGCCTCCTTGTGTATCATAAAACAGTAATGAGTCATTAGTTTTTAATCTAAAATAGCAACTAAAAACGAAAACTAAAAATTCGGGAGATGATCATGAATAAAATATTAAAACTCGGTGTTCCAAAGGGAAGCCTACAGGAGTCAACATTAAAGCTTTTCAGGAAGGCAGGGTACCACATCACGGTATCGGCCCGTTCATATTATCCGTCATTTGACGACCCTGACATCGAGGCCATGCTGATAAGGGCGCAGGAGATGGCGAGGTATGTTGAGGATGGTATACTCGATTGTGGTTTAACCGGCAAGGACTGGATAATGGAGCAAAACGCAGACATCCATGAGGTTGCAGAGCTTATTTATGCAAAGGAAGGACTCAGGCCCGTAAAGTGGGTAATCGCCGTGCCGGTGGATTCAAAAATAAAGAGACTCAAAGACCTGAACGGTAAACGTATTGCAACCGAGCTTGTCGGTTTTACAAAGAGATACCTGAAATCAAAGGGGATTAAGGCTGAGGTAGATTTTTCATGGGGTGCAACAGAGGTAAAACCGCCTCACCTTGCAGATGCAATAGTCGAGCTCACAGAGACGGGTACATCCTTACGGGCAAATAATCTGAGAATTGTCGAGACCATGCTTGAGTCGAGCACAAGGTTTATTGCCAATAAAAAGGCATGGCATGATAAGTGGAAAAGACAGAAGATGGAGAACATCGTTATGCTTTTGAAAGGGGCGTTGTCTGCGGAGGAAAAGGTAGGGCTTAAGATGAATGTGACGGAGAGATCCTTCAAACGCGTTATGAGTCTTCTTTCTGCAATGCATTCTCCAACAATATCCCAATTATCCGATAAGGGATGGTATGCCCTCGAGGTCATAATTGATGAGAGGACAGTACGTGATATTATCCCGAAACTTAAAATGGCAGGTGCATCGGGAATAGTCGAGTATCAATTGAATAAGGTGATACCATAACGATAAAAGAGCGACAGTGCGGCAGTGCGACAGTTTCCAGTTAGGCTGATAGCTGAAGGCGACTGCTTATCTTACCATCCCGATATACCCCAATCATTAGTCCCGGATTTAGAGGTTGAACTTGTGACAGTGAATGTAAAATAATCATAATCGAGAAGGTTATAGCTCGTGTCATATGCACCCACCCAATAATAGTACGTCCCTGTCGAAGTAGAGGTGGAGATGTTTTGATACAGATTATTAATAGTAAGTGTCTTGCTGCCTGAAAGTGTAAGCGATTTGGAGGTTAATGTTGTCCATGTCCCATCGGGGTTTACAAGATAGATGTACACATAGAATGGATAGCTTGAACTTGTGTTGTTTTTCATCGAGATGGAGAATGGGCCTAATCTGCTGCCTTTTGAGACAGTGGTATTAGACGGAGGCGTAAGGGTGACGTTAATATCAGGGGTCTTCGGTTGTGCACTTGCAATCGTGCCCTTAGATGTATTGCCTGCATTGTCGGTAGCACATAGGCGATAATAATAGGTTGTATTACCGGTTAGACCCGTATGGGTATATAATGTATTTGTGCCGGAGTAGATGGAAGTCCCGCTTGAACATGAACCCGGTGTGCTGTTTGTGCTGTAAACAATCGTATAGCTGCCGATCCCGCTCAATGCATCGGAGAACCCTCCCCAGCTTAATTCGATCTGGGAATTGCCCGGAGTTACAGAGAATGTCCCATCGGTTGGGGCAGTAGTGTCGAGTACAATCGAATCGCTATATGTACTTGATACATTCCCTGCAGAATCCTTATACCAAACATAAATTGTTTTTGTCCCATCTCCACTGCTTAAATTGTAAGAAATAGAAGCATTAAAAATTGTACCCCAAGATATTGATGTCCAACCGGTTGCAGATGCCGACGGTGTAGAAGAACTTGTTGATACATAATATCCTGTAATACCTACGGCGTCTGAAGCCGAGAGGGTTAAGGTTACATAAGTAGAACTTGTATACGCTGCTCCGATGTTTATGGAAATAGAACCTGTTGGTGCTGTAGTATCGGCAGCAGCCTGCGGTTTTGCACTTGCAGTTACTCCTGTTGATGCATTGCCTGCATTATCTTTTGCGCATACACGGTAGTAATAAATTCTACCATTAGTTAAACCTGTAATGGTACAGGATGAGGTCGTGCCGGAACATATCTGTGTACCTGTACTGCCTGCACCTATTGAACAGGAACCAGGTGTTCTGTTTATGCTGTACATAAGTCTATAACTGCCTATACCACTCGTTGCATCCGAGAAACCGCTCCAGCTTAATGATACCTGTGCATCCCCTGCTGTTGCTGTGAGAGTGCCATCTGTTGGAGCAGTAGTATC
>JACQXD010000203.1 GCA_016208875.1 Nitrospirota bacterium | reverse complement strand
TTTACGTTTCTTTTTGAAGTGATTTAACTGAGGATTACTCCAAACAGTGCTTTTGCTACTAAAGTTTACGAAAAATATTTCTCGATTTCCCTAAATTACCTTATTATCTATGCAATATTCCCTTCACCGTGAATTGCTGGTGAAATAAGTTTTGGCGATGATCTTTGGTAACTTATCTTCCTGCAGGATTATAACATTGCCTATTACGCTGTCTGATACAGCTCGCAATGGAAACTTTATTATCAGATTATTGCTTTTAGAGGTAACATCACGGTTCTTTGTTCCCGTAGTATTAATCTCAGGCTTCATAGTAGATGAAATAACATTATCTGAATTATCCACAATCATCAGGTCTGTATCGCTCAACTGTTTGATTTTTGCAAGGAGACCGTTGTCGAGCAATATGCCTGAAGTAATAGTACCGATGATCTGATTCTCATTATAATAAATAGGAGATGATGCTTTTATGACAAATCCCTTATCTGTGAGCATAATGCCTGACATCACCTTGCCTTGAAGAGCATTTTTTATAAGTGAGTCTGCTGACCTGTCAGCGTCATACTTATCGGGATTTTCAGCAATAGCAACTACACGTCCTCGGGCATCTCCAAGTTCTATTGAACTGACATCAAAAGATTTATGCAGGCGTGATACTGCCCTCAAGGTATGTTCTCTCTCACCTGCAAGTTCGGTATGGTAAAAGAGACTGTCTTTTACTTCCCTGTCATTACCAAAGAGTTTTGTATAATTGGTGACCTTGCTCTGGTAGTCTTCGAAGAGTTTGATAACAAGATTTTTCACGCTCGTCAGATGATTCTGCTGCTGCTTTAGGAGAGCATCCTTAATAAGATATGAAATGACAGGAAGTATTATAATCGTTACAAGTATTATGGTCAGGACAATGATAGAAGTTATCTTATGCCTTATCGAAAGCCTTTTCCAGAAATCTTTCATCTTACCCTTGCAAATCCCTTTCCTATTATTGCCTGCCCTTCATCGCTCAGGACAAATTCAATAAACTTTTTTGTATTGCCGGCAGGTGTTCCTTTAGTGATTATATAGAGGTCGCCTTTCAAGGAATAAAGTCCCTTTTCAGTGTTTTCAGGCGTTGGAGCAATGCCATCTATATTTATCATCTTTACCTTTGAATCCTGAGCAAATATTCTGGGGGCTATACCTATAGCATCAGGGAAACGCTCTACGTATTCGACAACCTCCTTATCTGTCTTGACTATAATAGCTTTTTTGGCAACAGCACCCTTAATACCAAGCACTTTTCTCACAGGCTCATCCATATCCCTGCAATGGTCTCTATAAATCAGTGCGATTGGCTTATCTCTTCCGCCGACCTGCTTCCAGTTGGTAATAAGTCCATTATGGATATCAGAAACCTGTTTCAGGGTTAAGTTGTTTATCTTGTTCTTCGTATTAATGATAACGGCTTTAATATCCACAGCAACCTTCTGCTGTATCAGATTAAATTTACTCGCCTTATCTGGATTTAATGGACAGCAGATACCGCCCATCTCATGTTTATCCCTTACAACAACTGCAATTCCGTCAGCACAGCCGCCTCCCTTTACAAAAACCCTTATCCCGTATTTTTTCTGAAAAGCCTTTGCCACATCTTCAAGAGCACCATGTGTAAGAATATGTGTTCCCTGATAACCGATATCAGCGGCATAAAGGAGGGCAGTAAATATGAGAGTCAAACATATGGAGCAAAACAATGTTCTCAATGGCAAAGATTTCATTTCCTAATTATAATATATACTATGCTTCTCTGGCTTGGATTTTTAATCTGCACATCTTTAATTGTCTATTCAGGCACAAAACTTTCCAAGTACGGCGATATTATTGCTGAAAAGACCGGTCTTGGAAGGACGTGGATAGGCGTTGTGCTAATGGCATCCGTTACATCGCTACCAGAACTTGTAACCGGAATAAGCTCTGTCACTTATGCAGGCGTTCCCGATATCGCAGTAGGTGATGTGCTTGGAAGTTGTGTCTTCAATATGCTAATCCTTGCATTTCTCGATGCCATTCATAGGTCAATGCCGATTTCTGCAAAGGCACATCACGGTAATATTCTCTCTGCCTGATTCGGGATTCTCCTTCTCAGCATTGTTGCGTTAAGTCTATTTTTAGGCAATCTGATCCCTCTGTTAGGATGGATTGGGCCATACAGCCTTTCCTTTATTTTTATTTATTTTATCGCCATGAGATTGGTCTATTTTTATGAAAAAAGACAGATATCTGCTTATATAAAAGAGGTTGCTGTTGAGCTAAAGTATAAGGATATTTCGACAAGAAAGGCTGTTATCAGTTATTGCATCAATGCACTTGTTGTTATTGCTGCTGCTGTTTTTTTGCCGGAAATAGGCAAAGGCATTGCAGAAATGACAGGACTCGGACAGACCTTTGTCGGAAATATCTTTATAGCTATTTCAACATCGCTGCCGGAAGTCGTGGTCTCTGTTGCCGCCGTAAAAATGGGAGCGATAGATCTGGCAATAGGCAATCTATTCGGAAGTAATATTTTTAATGTGCTCATTCTTGCCATTGATGATATCTTTTTTATCAAAGGCCCTCTGCTTTCATTTGTTAATCCAAATCATGTTATCTCTGCGTTGTCAGCTATTGCAATGACTGCTATTGCGATTATCGGGTTAACCTACCGTGCTGAAAAGAAAAAACTATTCCTTGCGTGGGATTCGATAGGCATTCTGTTTGTGTATATGGTCAACCTGATGCTGCTCTATAGGATTAGGTAAGCCTTACGTTGCATAAAGTATACGTAATTCCGTCAGAATCCATACTCCTTCCATCTTGAGTCAACAAGCCGTTTTATCTCCTCCGTCATCTCGATTTCCTCGGGCCAATCCCGCATCATTCCTTCCTCACGTGTCTTCCTTGTCGCATCTATACCCATCTTCGCACCGTATCTCGGCCAGTTTGCGGCATGGTCCAGGGCATCGAGGGGTCCTTCTGCTATTACAATATCCCTTCTCCAATCAACATTATTGAGCACCCTCCACGCGGTATATGAAAGGTTTTGTACATCCACATCATCGTCTACGATTATCAATAGCTTTGCAAACATCATCTGCCCTTTTCCCCATAGCCCGTGTATTATCTTTTTTGCATGACCGGGGTAACTCTTTTTGATCGAGATCAATGCGAAGTTGTGGAATACCCCTTCCATCGGAAGGTTAATATCTTTTATCTCCGGAAAATCGAGCCTCAGCAGCGGCAGGAATATCCTTTCGGTTGCCTTTCCCATATAGCAATCTTCCATTGGCGGCTTTCCAACAAGGGTTGCCGGATATATCATGTCTTTTCGGTGGGTAATACATGTTACATGGAAAACAGGGTAGGGCTCTGCCGGAGAGTAAAAACCGGTATGGTCTCCAAAAGGCCCTTCGATCCGTGTCTCTCCGGGGTCAAGATAGCCTTCGATCACCATCTCGCTGTTTGCAGGAACTTCAATGTTGTTTGTAATACATTTAACCATTTCTACCGGCGATTTCCTCAAAAATCCTGCAAAAAGCATCTCATCAATTGATTCGGGCAGAGGAGCACTTGACGCATAAATAACAGCAGGGTCGCTTCCGACTGCTATTGCAGCAGGCATTCGCTGTCCGAGTTTTCCGTACTTTTCATAATGTCTTGCACTATCTTTATGTATATGCCAGTGCATACCCGTAGTCTTTTTATCGTAAATATGAATGCGATACATACCGCAGTTCGGTCTTCCTGTTTCAGGGTCTTTTGTGAATACCATAGGCAGGGTTATAAATCTCCCCTCGTTCTCAGGGCTGCCGGCTGATAGCTGATAGCTGACAGCTGATGTTACTTGCCCGTCATTTGGCCAGCATTTTATGATCGGGAATTTCGAGAGATCGGGATCATCTTTTTCTATAACCTCCTGACAAGGTGCATCTTTTACATATTTAGGAAGATACCGAGAAAATTCTATAAGTCTTGGGAGCATTGCGATCTTTTCAAGAAAGGTCTTGGGAGGCGATTGATTTAAGAGGCTCTCGATACGTTTTGCGACATCGTCGAGATCATTAATTTCGAGTGATAGACACATTCTCTCGAACGAGCCGAAAAGATTTGTGACAACCGGGAATGCAGAGCCCTTTACCTTTTCAAAGAATAATGCCTTTCCCCCACCCGGACTTTTTGACATCCTGTCCGTGATCTCGGATATCTCAAGGATAGGGTCAACCTCTACATTTATTCGGTGTAAAAGCCCCCTGGTATCGAGAAGCTTTATAAATTCCCTCAAGTCTTTATACGCCATGAAAAGTATGATAGCACAGAGGATAAATTATTGGCTAATACTCGAAAAGTTTGCTTGTTACTCTTGCCTTTGGTAGAATTTTTCTAACAGATGCCATCGGATAAAGAAGTGGTTATGCCGGATATAGAAAAAGTAATTAGACTGGAAAAGCTGGCAAGACTGATACGTTACTATATCCTCGTCTCGACTACGGAGGCCGGTTCCGGACATCTGACATCTTCCCTGTCGGCGACCGACCTTATGACTGCCCTTCTTTTCGGGAATATATTTAAATTCGATCCCGATAATCCCGGACATCCCAATAATGATCGTCTCATCTTTTCGAAAGGACATGCATCTCCGCTTTTTTACGCTCTCTGGGCAGCAGCAGGAAAGGTATCCGAACAGGAATTAATGACCCTGAGAAAATTCGGTAGCCCGCTTGACGGACACACGACGGTTTCCTTTCCATATGTAGAGATATCAACGGGCTCTCTGGGACAGGGATTGTCCGCCGGGGTCGGTATCGCTATGAATGCAAAATATATCGCTAAACTGCCCTACAGAACTTATGTACTCCTCGGTGACAGCGAAATGTCCGAGGGTTCGCAATGGGAGGCGATACAATTAGCAGCGTATTACAAACTCGACAATCTCATAGGAATTATAGATGTAAATCGTTTGGGCCAAAGGGGAGAGACGATGTACGGACATGACCTTACATCTTATGAGAGGCGGATATCTGCCTTTGGCTGGGAAACTATTTTAATTAGCGGCCACTCAATGCCTGAGATTCTCGCTGCGTATGAAAAAGTTGTAAGGATTAATGATAAGCCTGTCATGATCATCGCAAAGACGATCAAAGGAAAAGGCGTGTCTTTTATCGAAGATAAGGTTAACTGGCACGGCAAGCCTCTTAAAAAAGACGAGCTATCTTCGGCATTGAAAGAGATCGGCGAGGTAGACGGCTCGATCCGGGGAGAGATTCCAATACCTGAAGATATAAAACCCGAGAGACGGGAAGGCGGGGAAGCGAAGGATTTTTCTTATCTTATGGATAAACCCGTTGCTACAAGAAAGGCATTCGGCAATGCGATTGCGAGGATATACCCACGGTTTCCTGATATCGTAGTGTTAGATGCAGAGGTGAGTAATTCGACGTCGGCGGATGTCTTTAAGAATGCTTACCCGGAACGTTTTTTCGAGATGTATATCGCAGAACAGAATATGGTCGGTGTCGCCGCTGGTCTTTCGAGCAGATCCAACATACCTTTTGTCTCTACCTTTGCAGCATTCTTAACCAGGGCATTCGATCAGATCAGGATGGGCCGTTATTCAAATGCAAATATCAAGTTTGTCGGTTCCCATGCAGGGGTATCAATAGGGGAGGACGGCACTTCCCAGATGGGGCTTGAAGACATAGCCATGTTCAGGTCTGTCCTTGACAGTGTAGTGCTGTATCCCTCTGACGCAGTATCTACGGAAAGACTTGTTGAGGAAGCGGTTAAACACAGGGGGATAGTATACATGCGTACGACAAGGAAGGATACGCCCATTTTATATACGGCAAACGACCATTTTAATATCGGTGGAAGTAAGGTAGTAATGCAATCCGATAACGAT
>JACQXD010000209.1 GCA_016208875.1 Nitrospirota bacterium | reverse complement strand
AAAAGCGTAGATAGAAAAAGGATCAGAAATCTTACAATCATAAATTCGTTCATATTCATATCCGGATTTTCTTCTGTATTCATCGCCCTCGGTGCGTCATCCTCTGCAATAGGGCAGATACTGTTTCGGTATCAGGACTGGTTAAGGATAATAGGGGGGATACTTATAATAGTCTTCGGCCTTTTTATAGCAGGTTTTTTAAAACTCGATTTTCTCATGAGAGAAATGAAGATATATCTGGGCGGCAGACCTGCCGGATATATCGGAACATTTATTATCGGTATGACATTTGCTGCCGGATGGACTCCGTGCATAGGCCCAATCCTCGGCACAATACTTCTATATGCAAGTACAAAAGGCTCTACTCTATACGGGCTCGGATTACTCACGGTATATTCGCTCGGACTTGCGGTACCTTTTTTCGTATCGTCATTGGCCATGAATAGTTTTTTAAGCTACTCAAGAAAGATACAGAAATATATGAGAGCGATAATGATTGTCAGCGGGCTGCTCATGATCGTTTTCGGTATAATGCTTCTTACTAACCGCATAAGGGAACTTACCGGTCTCTTACCCGATTTCGGGATAAATTTCTAAGTCGCTATGCTGACGGAAGTCTGTCGCTCCGTTTTTCTCACGCCTCTGCCAATTGCATCGATATAACCTTGGACACGCCCGGTTCCTCCATTGTTATACCGTATATGTAGTCGGACGCCTCCATAGTCACCCTGTTGTGGGTAATAACGATAAACTGTATCTCCTTTGAGAGTTCCCGTAACATATTTGCAAACCTCTCGGTATTGGAATCGTCCAGCGGTGCATCTGCCTCGTCAAGGATACAGAGAGGCGTCGGTTTTATGAGAAAGCTTGCAAACAGCAGCGATAAAGCAGTAAGCGCCTTTTCACCGCCTGAGAGAAGGCTTATATTCTGGAGTCTCTTTCCAGGTGGTTGGGCGATTATATCTATCCCGGTCTCGAGGATATTATTTTCATCCGTCATAATAAGCTCAGCCCTGCCGCCGCCGAACAGGGTAAGGAAGACTTCGGAGAACCTCACCTTTAATATCTCGAAGGCCTCCCTGAGCTTTTTTCTCGTCGTACTGTTTATCTTTGTTATTGCCTCTTCGAGCTCTGCGATAGACTTATTGAGGTCTTCCTGTTGTTTTGTAAGAAATTCATATCGCGAGCTGAGTTCTTCGTATTCTTCGAGTGTGCCGAGATTTACCGGTCCCAGTTCCTGTATTTTTGTCCTCAGTTCGGAAAGACGATCTTCGTCTTCGGGTAACAGAGGCTCCACAGTCATTATCTCCAATTCCGTACCGTAATTCTGTCTTATATTCTCGACAAGATTTTCTATCTTTAACCTATGCTCGGCGCGCTGGACATCGAGTTCCGATACCCTCGATGAGATCGCGTCTATCTCATGTCTCAACGTCTTTATCTCCTGCTCGGACGTGTGAAGTGACCGGCTCTCCTGTTCAAGACTCTCTCTCTTTAAAGAGATTGTTCCTCTCAGATCATCTGCACTCAGCACCATTCCTTTTATCCGTTCTTCGTGTTCCCCTGTTTCCTTTTCTCTCTGTGATATCCGGTCTTCTACAGACTTTATCTCATCTACTAAAAAAAATTTTTTGCCCGACAGTTCTTCAAAAGCAATACCAACTGCATCTATTTCTTTCTGTACCGCCTCTATTTTTTCCTTGTGAGATGTTATCGAGAGCCGCAGGTCAGTCACGTATGCACGCTGTTCTTCATAGTCTGCCTTCTTCCTGCTTATCTCTTCGAGTAAGTCCGACATACTCTTTTCTGCAATGCCTTTCTTCGATTCATCGGCATTTATTAAAATCTCTTTTTCTTTGATCAGGTTCTTGAGAGACTCTTTTTCCTTTATAATCTCTTCGAACTCTATCGAGAGATAGGAAAGCTTTCTGCCTATCCTTTCCTTTTCCTCCTGATAGTTTTCGGAGGTAAGCTTGGAGAGGGACATCTCTTTTTCCACATTGACAATGGCAGCCTCGATATCCCTGATACCGGATTCCTTTTCCGAAAGTTCCTGCAGCAGCCTGCTTAGATCGTCCTGCATGCGATCTATCGATTTTTTATTTTGTCCGATAAGTTCTGCAATTTCTCTGATCTCTCTCTTCCTTTTCAGAACCCCTCTGCCCTCGCCTCCGACGACCGCACCGGAGGGTTCTACTATCGTGCCGTCAAGGGTAACAAAAACCGACGGCTGCCGACCGCCGACTGACAATTGAAGTTCGAGGGCTGTTTTCAGGTCTTTCACGATAAGGATATTTTTCAGGAGGTTTTTTACTATGTCCGTATATTCCTCATTTGCTTTTACGAAATCCGTTGCCCTGCCGATTATGCCTTCCGGGATATCCGCCCCATCGGCAATGGGTTCGGGAGCAAGCGGCATGAATGCCATCCTGCCGATACCCTTTGTTTTCAATGTAGCGATTGCTATCTCTATATCATCAAAAGATTTGAGGATAAAAGAGTTAACCTTTTCCGAAAGGGCGTTCTCAACGGCCTTTTCATATTCAGGGTCAACATCGAGGATATCCGAAAGCGAAGAAATGATATGAAGATCGGAGGCCTCCGACAATAGCTCACGGGTAGGGGCATCGAGCACGAGTTCCTTTAGGGATTCCAGACGGGATGTATTCGCTGCAAGGTCTTCCTTTGTCGCCGATAATTGATTTCTAAGATTTTCGATCTTTTCCCTTGCAGAAGAAAGCTCTGCGACAAATATGTCTTTCTTTTCATTAAGCAGAAGGGCTTCGGTATTTTTGTTCCTGAGCGAACCTTCGACATTCCTTATCGAGGAATCTATATCATCCAGTACCTTCCTTGAATCATCGGAATCCCTTATCAACGCAGCCTCTTTTCTCTCCAAAGCCTCAAGGGATGTCTGAGCCCTTGTCATCTCATTTCTCAGATCGCTCAGATTCTCGGATAGCCGGAATATCTCTCTCCTGCCAGTCTCTAAAACATTCTCTTTTTCTCCGATCTCGTTTTCCATCGTTTCAATAAGATCGTTTTTTGTTCTGAGATCATCTTTGAATCCATCGATACCGGCAGAAAGTCTTGACTCCATGTTCCTCATCTCTTCCTGTCTTCCGGATAACTCTGCCTTCTTTGTCTCCAGTTCCTCATTTTGATTGTGCAGTTTCATGAGGTATTCATTAAGATTGTCTTTATCCATGTTTGATACCGCAATCAATCTCTCTGCATCCGCTATCTCCTTCTCAATGTCCCTGAATCTCTGCTGCAGCCCCTCAAGGGATTTCTCTTTTTCAAGGAGATCGATGCGGTTTTTCTCGGAGATATTTTCGAGTCGTGTGAGTTCCGCCCTTTTCAAATCCTCGCTTTCCTTAAGGGTATGATATTCGGAGAGTATCTCCTCACGGGACTCTGTCAGGGACCGATAATCCCTTTTTGCGATCTTTAGCTCTATCTGCCGCATCTCCGCAGAGAGTTTTTTAAACCTCTCTGCCTTTTTCGCCTGGCGGTCGAGGGCATTTATCTGTCTCTTTACTTCCGAGACGATATCATTTATCCTCTGGAGATTCAATCTCGATGCCCCGAGTTTGTTCTGTGCCTCGGTCCTTCTCACCTTATATTTCATGACCCCGGCAACTTCTTCTATAAGGAATCTCCTGTCTTCGGGTTTCGAACTCAATATCGCGGCTATCCTGTCCTGCTCGAGTATCGAATAACTCTTAACCTCCAGTCCCGTATCGAGAAAAAGGTCTTTTATATCCTTAAGCCTGCACTCATTCTTGTTCGTCATATATTCGCTTTCGCCTGACCTGTAAAGTCTTCTCGTTACGGATGTGAGGTCCGGGGCTTCATCGCCGTTCCCCTGCGTCGGATCGCCCATGCCCGAAACAACAAGAGTAACCTCAGCCATGCCCTTAGGTTTTTTTGTCGCAGAGCCATTGAATATTACCTCTTCCATCTTTTCGCCCCTCAGGCTCTTCGCACTTTGCTCACCCAGGACCCAGCGAAAGGAATCAACTATATTACTCTTGCCGCATCCATTGGGGCCGACTATACATGTTATCCCCGGATGGAGATTGAACGTAGTTCTCTCGGAGAAAGACTTAAAACCTATGAGTTCGATTTTTTCTATTCGCATAAGAAAAACAAGGATAAATTTATCCTATGTAGTATAACTTAAGGATACGTTCATGACAAGTCTACCCGGGGATTTATCGGTTTAATGGCAGCTGGTGCACGAGGGTTTGCTGCACGAGGTGCAGCCTGAAGACGTCCCTGCAAACGGCTTTTCCACTCCGCTCATGCCGAATGTGGACATCTTCTTTTTTATATCTTCAGAGTTGCATTTCGGGCATATAACGGTCTGCTTTCCAAAGACGAGCCTTTCAAAATCCTCGCTGCAATTATTGCATTTATATTCGAATATCGGCATAGCGTTACCTAATTTTAAAAATAATGGATTCCACCATTTGCATTTACTAATAGGTCATAAGTATGAAGACATTGATTATAAAATCCCTCCTAACCTCCCTTTGCCAAAGGGAGGAACATACCCCTCTTTGGCAAAGAGGCTGGGCTCCCGTTGCCACGAAGTATTGCAACGGGAAGCGGGGAGATTTTTCGATAATGATGCTTTACTTATACACTCCTTAGTATTTTTTAATTTTTACTTTTTCGGTACCTTTTCCCAGTCTTTTAAAAATTTCTCTATCCCTATGTCGGTCAACGGGTGTTTTGTGAGTTGAACTATTACGGAATAAGGTATAGTTGCTACATGGGCGCCCATCTTTGCAGCCTCGACAACATGAAGGGGATTTCTTATGCTTGCAACTATGATTTGCGTATCGAATGCATAATTTTCATAAATAGTCATTATCTCCTGAATTAACCCCATTCCATAATGGCTTATGTCATCGAGCCTTCCTACAAACGGACTTACATAAGTTGCCCCAGCCTTTGCTGCAAGCAATGCCTGGCTTGGAGAAAATACCAGTGTGATATTTGTTTTTATCCCCATACCCGAAAGGTTTTTCACTGCCCTTAATCCGTCCTCTGTCATCGGAATCTTTACAACTATATTTTTATGGATGGTAGAAAGCGATACTGCCTCTTTAACCATCTCGTCCGATTTAAGACTCACTGCCTCGGCGCTCACAGGACCGTCAACAACACTGCATATTTCTTTCAGGATTTCGATAGGGTCTCTGCCTTCCTTTGAGATGAGTGACGGATTAGTGGTAACGCCGTCAATAACCCCGACGTCCCATGCCTTCTTGATCTCGTTAATATTTGCCGTGTCAATAAAGAATTTCATGCGTGCTCCTTTTAAGAAAATTCTTCATTATTATAACCGAAACAGAAGGTATTTTGTTCAAAACCGGAAAAGATTGAGGGCTTGTGGGATTTTAGACCTCATTACCTCCACAATATGCCTCTTCGATAAGTTCTACTATATGAAACACAGGCATTCGGGTAATCGCTTTACTCAGATTCACCATGCAACCGGGGCATGCCGTTACAACGGCCTTTGCATCCGTCTTCAAAAAGCTTTCAGCCTGCCTCTGAAGCAGTTTGTTAGAGATATCACTGCACGTCAGACTAAAGATACCGCCGAAGCCGCAGCAGCCTTGTTCTTTTTTTTCTATGATGCTAATTCCACTTCTTTTGAGAAGTTCTCTCGGCTCATCCCTTACACCGAGGCCATAGCTCAGATGGCAGGGGTCATGATAGGTTACTACGGACGGTTGATTAAAATTCAGCGATAACTGATGAATGTCGAATTTTTCGAGTAAAAAACTCGACACATCCACAGCATTGTTTATCCCATTGCCGATCTGCTTTGGATACTGATTTTTTATTGAGAGGATGCATGTAGGACAGAGACCCAATACGGCCTCGACCTTTAACCTGCCGAAGACTCTCATATTCCTTTTTGCAAGTCTTATAGCCTCATCATCCAGCCCGAGCGATCTGAATGGAATACCGCAGCATACCTCGCCGGCCGGAACTATTACCTCATACCCGGATTTAAGCAGGACATTTATTAACGATACCCCGAGATGGGGGTATAAAAAGTTAACGCTGCACCCTGTAAATACTGCAACCCTTCCTCGCGGTCTCAAAGGTTTATAGATTCTGGATTCTTTCTTAAATGTATGCCCCGGCATCCTGAACATGGACGGGATAAACCCCTTTTTTGCAAGATACGGGAACAATATGTGCTGCAGCAGTTGAAGCAGCCTGAAGCTAATATCCGGATTTTTAATACCGAGTTTTAAAAGAAGTCTTAGATACCTTCTTTTTTTATCGCTGTCTTTAAGTATGTTTCTGCCGTTGTATATTTTTTCGGCTATATCAACTCCGGCAGGACAAAGACCCGAGCATGCCTCGCATAGGATACAACTGAATATCTTCTCGTTCAGTACCGGTGTGGGTTTAAGTCTCTGAAGTGCAAGTTCTCTTAAGAGTACGAGTCTTCCCCTTGCGCCCATTGCCTCTGTTCTTTCCTCGTCATATGTAGGACAATAGGCCTTACAACTCCCGCATCTTACGCATTTCTCAAGGTCTTTAAGATAGAGTTCTTTCTTCACCTAACTCTTTATTTAACCCGTCATTCATTCTTCCGCTCCTGAAGCCTTCAAGGTCAACCGTGATAAATTTATATCCGAAAGATTTTAGTTTTTTTACAACGGCTGCCTTGATATTACGGGCAAGCAATTTTCGGATTTCATTTTCCTCAAGTTCGATCCTTGCAACATCCCTATGATGTCTTACGCGAAATCCAATAAAGCCGAGGGACCTCAGAAACTTTTCTGCATCCGCGACCTGTTTTAATGCATCGCCGGTTATCCTCTCGCCGTAAGGGAATCTTGATGCAAGGCACGGTGAGGATGGCCTATCCCATGTAGAAAGGTTGAGATTACTGGATAACCTTCTTATCTCATCTTTGTTCAGCCCCGCTTCTATTAAGGGGCTTCTGACGCCGTACTTTAAAGCAGCCTTTCTGCCCGGCCTCCAGTCGTCTATATCATCGAGATTGCTGCCGTCAAGAATGAAGTTATATCCTTCTTTGTCGGCTATCTCTTGTAATCTTCCGAAGAGCTCATCCTTACAATAAAAACACCTGTCCGGAGGGTTCTTAGCAAAGTCTTCTTTTTCGAGTTCGGCTGTATTTATAATCCTGTGCTCCATGCCGATTTCTTCTACCATCCTTTTTGCACACAGGAAATCCTCTTCAGGCATCGTCTCGGACACTGCTGTTACTGCAAGGGATTTGATACCGGCAAGCTGGAGTGCCTTAAGTAAAAGCGTGCTGTCAACCCCGCCGGAATAGGCAAGAATAACATTGTCCAACTTCTTTAGGATAGCGATGAGTCTTTCGAAATTATTACTATCTGTTAACCTATTTACCAAGATCTTTCGATTCGCCTATAAGGATGTAATCTCGTAGTTCTCCTGGTGGAGGTTGCCGCTCTCTTTTATTATGATCTTTATACCGTAACGGTTTTCTATTTCTTCCACTCCGAGACGTTCCTCATCCGACAATAGCTCCGCAACAGAAGGATGCGCCGTAACAATTACCTTCTCGCCGCCCTGGAGTGCAAGTTTGGTTATCTTTCTGAATATTTCATAGCAGAGTGTGCGGGGAGATTTCACAAAACCCTTCCCCTCACAATAAGGACATGGTTCACAGAGTATCCTGCCCATACTCTCCCTTACCCGCTTCCTCGTCATCTGTATAAGCCCGATCTCCGATATATGGAAGATTTTCTCTATTTTCGTGTTTTTCCATATCAATAAAATCGATTATTATTATGCCTCCGAGATTCCTCAGCCTTATCTGATATGCAATCTCTTTTACTGCCTCAAGATTTGTCTTGAGTATCGTATCTTCCAGTCCTTCCTTACCGACGAATTTACCTGTATTGACGTCTATAACAGTCATTGCCTCTATCTGGTCAATAACGATATAACCGCCTGATTTGAGCCAGACCTTTCTGCCGAGACCTCTTGAGATATCCAGCTCTATACCGAAAGCATCGAAGATGGGCTCCCTGCCTTCATAGAGGACAATCTTGTCAAGGAGTTTTGGAAAATAATTTTTGACAAATTCTTTAATCCTTTCATATTCTTCGGAAGAATCTATAACGAGTCTTTCAACATTCTGGGTGAGCAGGTCCCGAACGCTTCTGAAAACAAGATCGAGGTCGCTGTAAAGAAGGGCCGGCGCCGTCACCTTATCTTTTTTTCTCTGGATGTTCTCCCACAGCAGGATAAGAAATTCCAGATCCTTTTTGAGTTCATCTTCACTGCATCCTTCGCTGGCTGTTCTTATTATTAGTCCATAACCTTTCGGTTTGATGTCCTCTGCTATAGACTTTAACCTCGTCCTTTCTTTTTCATCGGATATTCTTCTTGAAATACCGATATGCTCAACATTGGGCATAAGTACCAAATAGCGGCCGGGCATTGTTATATACGATGTTACACGCGCGCCCTTGCTTCCGATCGGATCTTTCGAGACATGGACGAGGATTTCCTGTCCAGGCTGAATTAATTCCTCGATAGAGAGTTCCGGCCTTCCCCTGCGCGAGATAAATTCAAGAGAATCGCCCTTTTCATCATCTTCGAGAAAGGGTGCATACTCTTCGAGATCCGCCCTTATATCGGCAACGTAAAGAAAGGCTGCCCGCTCAAGTCCGATATCTACAAAAGCAGATTGCATACCGGGAAGTATCTTGATGACCTTGCCTTTATAAATATTGCCGACCAGACTTGCATCGCGTTTTCTTTCTACGTAGAATTCGACAACCTGGCCCCCTTCGAGAAGGGCTACCCTTATCTCTTCAAGTGTGGCATTAATCAGGATTTCACTGCTCATAAACTAACTCCATTTTAAGATTAAATTTCTTTAAGTTTGCAGTCTGCAATTTAAAATCTGCATTTGCGTTGTTATAACCTCCATCGGTGTTACCCAGCCGCTTTTCCAGCCGTACATCGCAAATCTTGTTATATCAAGTTCCTCGTACAATGTATCGAATATTTTCGGTAATAACTCACTGAGCCTCACCTTTTTATCTTTCAGATCAACCAATATTAATCTGACTGTCTTTTGATCGAGCATTACGGCATCCTCAACCATCAGTCTTATATTAACTTCTCCCTTCCCCCTATCGGAGACCACTGCTTTCTTTTCAAGAAATTGGGTTACAGATAATGAATCGGGGCATATTATTTCGTATTCATACCTTGAAATAAAACTGCTGAGGGATTGCTCTTGCCCTGAGATTGTAACGGTATCCCTTAGTTTTAATCCTTCCGGCAGAACTGCATTTATTTTTGGTATCAGATAGTTTACATCAAACTGAGGCATTATCTCCATATCAAAGTATTCTTTGATACCTGCAGTCCCAACCCCGAGTGCAGGGCCGAAGGATATCTTCGGTGAGGGGTGAAAACCCATAGAATACGCCATCGGTATATCCGCCCTCCTCATAGCACGAAAGATTGCGGTAATGAGCTCGAGATGGGAGAGATACCGTAACTTGCCTGTTTTTGAGAATTCGACACGAACACGAATGTTTGATGCACGATGCACGATACCCCCCTTTAATTCCCCCCTTATCAAGGGGGGATTGAGGGGGGTGTTGCCTCCATCGTGGATCATGTATCGTGTATCGTGCATCTTTTCCTTGCAAGCAAGTCCGCAACCATGACATTTTTTCCTGCAATCGGTCGTTATTTCACCCGATATTGCCTTTTGATATTCTCCATACAGATATTCCTTTTTTATTCCCGTATCAATAAAGTCCCAGGCCAACGGTTCATCCTTACTGTAATTCTTTTCCGCATAGATTGACGGGTCTATCCCCGTAGCCTCCATCGCCTCTGACCATTTGGCGAAATCAAAACAATCTCTCCATGCATCAAGCCTGCATCCGAGAGACCATGCCTTTTCTATGGTATCGGCAAGCCTCGCATCTCCACGTGCAAAAACTGCCTCGAGAAGACTCATGTCTTCACTATGGCCTTTATACTTCAATCCCTTTTTATAAAAGATCTCCCTCAGAAAGCCGGTTTTTTCCTTTAGTGAATTCATGTTTTCCTGGCCATACCATTGAAACGGGGTGTGGGGTTTTGGAACGAAAGGCGATACGGTTATATTTATATTCACATACCTTCCCGTATTCGTCTTTGCAATCCTTAATGCCCTCAATGCCATTTTAGGTATCTCTTCTATATCTTCATGCGTTTCAGTCGGAAGCCCTACCATAAAATAGAGCTTTAGATTATGCCAGCCCTCTTCAAATAGCGAATTGAGACTTCTTTCATAATCTTCTTCTGTAAAATCCTTGTTTATGACATTTCTCAGTCTTACGGTTGCCGCCTCCGGCGCGATTGTAAATCCTGTTTTTCTGACGCTCTTAATCTCCCTGAGAACGTCACGGTTTACGGCAGCGACCCTCAGGGACGGCAGTGAAAGCGAGGTCTTGGTGCCTAAAAACCGTTTGTTAAAGGTTTTAAGCAAGGGCAGCAGGCATGAATAGTCACCTGCACTCAGAGATGTGAATGAGACATCTTCGTGTCCGGTGTTTTTTAGAGAACTCTCGGCGATATCGAGAACCCTTTCGGGGCTCCTTTCCCGGAGAGGCCTGTAAGTCATCCCGGCCTGACAGAATCTGCATCCCATTGTACAACCCCTCGAAACCTCGACATTAACCCTGTCGTGTACAATTGATGTATAAGGGACCACAGGGGAATCCGGATACGGCGCTGAATCAAGGGATTCGATATAACGGCGTTTGATACCCCCCCATCCCCCCCTTAGTAAGGGGGGGATGGGGGGGAGTGAATGGGTGAATGGGTGAATGGCCGGAACAAATATACCTTCGATACCGGAAAAGGCTTTTAACAAAGAGTCCTTTTTATTATCGCCTTCCTTTTTCCATCTTATATAAACATCCAATATCTCGGTGATAGCCTCCTCCCCGTCACCTATCAGGAATGCATCTATAAAAGGAGACATGGGCGATGGGTTTATCGTGCAAGGTCCGCCCGCGATTATTATCGGCAGGTTGCCGGAAGCCCTTGCTTCTCCGCGTAAAGGGATCCCTCCCAATGAAAGCATATTGAGAACCGATGTATAAGATAGTTCATACTGCAGGCTGAAACCGACAATATCAAAGTCCCTTAGCGGTCTTTTCGTTTCGAGCGAAGAAAGCAGTACCCCTTTCTGCCGCATTTCTTTTTCCATATCAAGCCACGGATGAAAAACCCTTTCGGCAGAGGCATATGGCAGATCATTAATTATTTTGTATAATATCCTGAGTCCAAGGTGAGACATACCTACGTCGTATATGTCGGGGAATGCAAGGGCAACCGCTACATCCGCCCTTTTATGAAGTGAATTGACCTCGTTGTTTATATACCTACCCGGCTTCTGAAAAAGAGAAAGTTTCACCTTTTAAGGATAACATAAAATGGGTATACAAACAGTAGCTATCTTTCCTGTCTCTGTTCTTGGGCAAAAGAAATTTTATTGACAAAAAATGATGTATATAAAACAATAGTAATTATGATTGCAGAGATTTTTCCGGAAGGATCGATAGTATTCAAGAATAAACCGCACACAGCCGCATTCTTTACCCAGACCATAGATGAAATAGACAGGGCGGGAGAATCATTTATGGGTATACTCAGGGTAGATGAGCCCGAGGCTGCATATTTTCTGTTTTTCCTCAGGGGTGATGCGTACGCAGCAGGTTACATCACAAATGGGAAACCCATGCCTTTAAGCATAAAGAATTTTCTTCAGCACATGTCGACCGATATAAAAGAGAGATATGTCTCGCTTTATAAAGTCGATCCGGTACTGTTGAAAGGAATGCTCGTATTTCTTCAGAGAGAACCTTCCATTAAGGCAACCACAGATATGATTAACCTTGATAGCATTCTTACCAGGATCAAAAATGAAAAGGCGGCGGCATTTGTGATCCTGAAAAAGAACAACGTGCATAATTTTTTTTATTTTCATTCAGGGGAACCTAAGATGGCACATTTTGTGGGTGCCGAGGAAACATCGGATGAAAGTTCTATCGCAGAACAGATGCTTTTTTATGCGTATCCCGGCGATAAAACTTCGGTTGAGGCGATGGTATACCGTGATATTAAGACACTGGAGGCGAGCGATACCTCCGAGATTAAACCGTTTCTTATAGCAGACAGCATGCTGCAGGATCGCAAAGAGACCTCAAAAGAACCTACCGTACATCCTGCAGCGGTTAAAGAAGAAAAACCGATGCGTATAAGAATCGAGGTAACCGAAGGACCGCAGAAAGGCAACAAATTCAATATTCCCCTTCCGTGCACAATAGGCCGGAGAGATGCAGATATACGCCTCAGGGATATGACGGTCTCGAAAAGACACGCTGCACTGGAGGCATCCGGCAATCGGATCATCTTCAAAGATCTTGACAGCACAAATGGAAGCGTTGTTAACGGGAAAGGGGTCAAGGAAGTCGAATTGTCGGATGGCGATATTATCCAGATGGGTAATACAACCCTAAAAATCCATTTTGTCCCGGATTAGACGCTGCAGATAAAAGGAGGCTCCGATGGTTATAGGTAAACCGTTCTTGACGGTAGAACAGATTCAAAATAAAGTGAAAGAACTTGCAGATAAGATATCGGCGGATTATGAAGGTAAAAATCTCCTTGCCGTGGGTATACTGAAAGGGGCATTTATGTTTTATTCCGACCTTGTCAGGATGATAAAGATTCCCCTTGCCGTAGATTTTATAGTGGCCTCAAGTTACATAAAAACCGCCTCAACAGGAGAGGTTAAAATTCACTATGACATCAAAGCTGATATAAGAGATAAAGATGTCCTGCTCGTTGAGGACATAGCAGATTCAGGTATAACTTTAAATCATATCAGGGAAAGAATGCTTGCGAGATCCCCCAAAAGCCTTAAGATATGTGTTTTCCTTAACAAAAGTGAAAGAAGGATGATAGACGTTCCTCTTGATTATATAGGTTTTGAAATCCCCAATGAATATGTGGTCGGCTACGGTCTTGATTATGACAACAAGTTCAGAAACCTTCCTTACATATCGATATTCAAGAAGACCGCAATGGAAGGCAAATAAAATAAGTGATCAGTGACAGCTAATAGTGTAAGTTTAAAAATAAAACTGATACAGACACTAATCACTGACACCGAGAGGATACGATATGTTTGAGTTGATGGTAGAGACGACCTTCTCGGCTGCACACCAACTGAGAGGGTACAAAGGAAAATGTGAGCAAATGCACGGGCATAACTGGAAGGTTCAGGTGCATGTGGTAGCCGAAAGATTGAATGACATAGATATAGCAATGGATTTTCATGACCTCAAAGAAATCCTCAATGAGGTTGTAGAACCGCTGGATCATTCCTTCTTGAACAATATCTTTCCGTTTACCGAGAAAAACCCTTCATCCGAAAACATAGCAAAATGGATATACGATTCCATTAATAAGAAATTATCGGACGAACAGGTTGAGGTCTCTGCCGTTACAGTATGGGAATCGGACACGGCATCCGCAACATATTATGAAGGTTGACAGAGAATTTGCCTCCAGACTTATCGAACTTGCACTCAGAAAAGGTGCTGAAGAGGCCGAGGTTTATGTAAAATCTGCCAGGAATCTTTCTATGGAAGTAAAAAATCAGGAAGTAGATGCAATAGAATCCTCACTGAGTTTTGGTTATTCCCTTCGCGTAATTCGGGATAAAAGGCCCGGATTTTCTTATTCTACATCGACAGATGAAATAGGACTGGTTGTAGAAAGGGCAATCGAGGCAGCGAGATGGGCTGATAAAGATGAATTTCTGGGTCTGCCGCATCCCTCCCTTCGTAAAGGGATCGAGGGGGGATCGGAGATATTCGACACGGAGATAACAGATATAAAAGAGGCCGAGGCAATAAAGCTCGTCCTTACCATAGAGAAGGCCGCAGTGAATTTTGATAACAGGATTAAAAAAATACGAAAGGCTTTTGGAACATTCGATGACATCGGGATTCTAATATTAAATTCAAATGGTATTGACGTATCCTATCCATGTACAAAATATACTGCTCAGGTGATGGCTGTTGCAGAGGAAAACGGCGAGAGCCAAATGGGATGGGATTTTGACGGGAGTAGGTTTTTGAAAGATTTATCCTTTGAGGATGTCGGCAGAAATGCTGCAAAACGGGCAGTACAATTGCTCCGATCAAGAAAGATTGATACTATAAAGGTTCCGATCATACTTGATAATTCCGTGGCATCCGAATTCCTGGGGATATTTGCATCATCCCTCTCTGCGGAATCGGTGCAGAAAGGACGTTCACTGCTAAAAGACAGGGTCGATCAAAGGGTGATAAGCTCTAAAATAAATCTTGTAGACAGCGGTCTGATCCCCCATAAGTTAGGCACAAGGCCTGTTGATGACGAAGGGGTTATAACCTCGGAAAAGATTTTGATAAAAGAGGGAATTCTTCAGGGTTATCTACAAAACACATACACTGCAAAAAAAGACGGTGTAGATTCAACAGGCAATGCCCTTCGCGGAGGATACTCAGGACTTCCGTCAATAGGTGTGACTAACCTCTATCTCAAGGCTCTTTCCGACTCTGATGTTATATCTTTCGGTAGTCTCTTAAGCTCGTTGGATAAGGGGTTATATATAACAGAGGCTATGGGAGTTCATACTGCAAATCCGATATCCGGAGAGTTTTCTATCGGTGTATCGGGCTTATGGATAGAAAAGGGAAACGTAAAATTTCCCGTAAAAGAGGCGGTAATCTCAGGGGACATACTAAGTCTCTTCCAGAGAATCGAGGCAGTGGGGGATGATCTGAGGTTTTATGGTTCAATCGGCACGCCCAGCCTGCTCATCGGGCCGATGGATATTAGTGCCTAATGTTCCACGTGGAACAATTGTTTTCACTTTTATTCTCACGTTGAACCGTTGAACTACCAAATCGGGAAGTGTTATATTTATTCATGGGAAAGGCTTCGAGGAAAAAATTATTCAGCAACCCGATCCTTCATCTTTTACTCATAGCAATCATCGGCCTCCTTGCCTATTCCAATACCTTTAATGTGCCGTTTCAGTTCGATGATACAGATGATATAGCCAAAAATAATAAGCTGAGAGACTTAGACAGGTTCTGGCCACCGGCGGGTTCAAGATGGTTTGGATTTTTGACATTCACTTTAAACTTTAACCTCAATGGACTAAATACAACAGGCTATCATATATTTAATCTTTCAGTACATATCCTCAATGCGATTCTTGTGTATTGGTTTGTGGTGCTCACGCTCAGGATACACGATACACGATACACGATAAAAAACATGCATCATGCATCATGCATCGTGCATCATGAATCAGGTCAGGCCGATTCACCCATTCACCCATTCATGGTTCGACAAGCTCACCATGACACCTCTGTCACCCTGAGCCTGTCGAAGGGCACCTATTTACCATTATTTGTTGCCTTGATCTTT
>JACQXD010000195.1 GCA_016208875.1 Nitrospirota bacterium | reverse complement strand
TTAAAGCCATATGCATAATATAACAATCTAATAAAAAAATCATCGAGTTAAACAAGTTATTGAGCAATATCTGCATTATCCGGGTTAAATTCAAGGGATAAATTAATACTAAAGGACAAGCTTAATCGCTCCCTTTTGGAAATACCCTTGCCAGCCACAATAACCACCCTTCAGACAAATGCTCTTTAAGCAGGGCGGTCATGACATCATTTGCCTTTACATTCACTTCTCTGATCTCGGCGCTCATAGGCGAAAGCAGTTCATTGGATTGTCCGGCGCTTGTGTAGATCCTTGCAAACGGTTCTCCGGCTTTCAGTTCATCAACGCCTTTTATAAAATCAACATATGCAAGCTCCCCGCTCAGAAGCCAATACCTGAGATCGCATCCCATCTCCCATAATCCGCCCTTAATGGGCCTTGACCATGTGCCCTCTTTATAAAAGAGGACCGGATTTTCCCTGTCCCTTAACGATACGACAGAGTCCCTGAATTCATCAACAAACGCCTGCCTGAGTATCCATCCCCTCTTGTCAAAGACCTTCTTCGCGACATTTATCATAAAGTCAGGGGTGAATGGTTTCTCTATGTATTCCGCGGCCCCGAGCCCCGTTGATTCCTTTGCGTCTTCGAGGTTGGGGTAGCCGGTAATTATAACCACATCTGTATTAGGCTTTATTATACGAGCCTCTTTAAGGACCTCCATCCCGCTTATATCGGGAAGTTTTACATCGGTTATTAAGAGGTCAAAATCCTCTTTAGCTAATTTATTGAGGGCGTCTTCTCCTTTTTCCACTGTGGAGATGATGAAGCCCTCGGAGCTGAGAATCCTCTTACAGCTCAGGGTTACAACAGGGTCGTCATCAAGCACTAAAATGCGCTGTTTTTCCATAGTCTTTGCTCTTACGGCAGGCCTTTCAATGCCTGTTTATTGACAGGCATCAAATTATTCTATCATAAGTTTGGTACTATTAAACCATTCTTTTAAATCATTTTCAATAGCCTTTATTACCCCCGGCGTATTTATCGGGACGCCGTCCAGATCCTTCTTTATCTCTGCCGTATCCAGCATATATTCAGAATTGTTTTTTTTATACTCAAAGAGAATATCAATGTCAGGGTTGGAGGCGATAATTACTATCAGGGTCTTCCCAATATCTCCAAGAGGCTTTCTATCAATATGATCGTACCGGAAAGTTGCGGTAATGGTCGTGCCTTCTCCCTTCACAGACTTTATGGAAATATCACCGCCGGACTCCCTTGCCGCATCCGCAAGAAAGGGGATGCCAAGTCCGATATTCCTCGTTGTCCTTGTGGTATGAAAAGGGTCGAGGGCATTTTTAAGCATCACCTCATCCATGCCTTTGCCATTATCGCTTATCTCTATAAGAAGAAGGTTCTCTTTGGTATCTTCATTGATCTTTATCCGGATATTTACAGCCCCTGCGGTTATCGAATTTTCTACTATGTCAAGGATATGAAGGGACAGGTCTTCCATAATTTATCCCCATTCAACCCTTCTGCCGCCGGATTTTTTCATGGCCGCTCTCATCTCCGCAATTGTTGCTTCTTTGATGAAGAAGCTCGTTGCTCTTCTCCCTATATCTTCAATATAATGCGCGTCTGAGGAAGAAATCCATTGAAATGATTTGTAACCCCTGAATAGATCTTCTGCTTTTTCTTTGTCCGTATTTGGGGATATCTCCAGAGCGTCGAATTTTAAATCCTCAGGTATAAAACCAAGCTTGGAGATTATACCGAAACCTTCTCTGTCAATATGAGATGCGATGGAAAGCCCTCCAAGGGAATATATGATATCTACAATAGATTGAGTGGTTAAAGACGTTGCTCCTATCAGTAGCCGTTCATTAAAACCCATCACCTCGTCCTTTTCATTGACCACCACCTGCTCGTCTGATTTCCCGTCATAATCTCTGTCTGACGCAAGGTTTTTATATACGATGTCCTGTAGTTTTAAAGCGTCTTCAATATCATCGAATAGCGCCAATATATGAACCTCTTCT
>JACQXD010000105.1 GCA_016208875.1 Nitrospirota bacterium | reverse complement strand
CCTCTTTGGAAAAGAGGGGTTAGGGGAGATTTATTGAAAATTTATTTATTCAAAAATCCCCCTTCATCCCCCTTTGCCAAAGGGGGAATATAAGGACACCCCACAGCAGAGACTGTGGGGTATTGAAAATTTAATAAAGAGACAGGAGCAGTTTCTATATGGGATTCGGGATCTTCGAAAGGATGTATATGCCAGTTCTTTGTGTTATCTATTCCAAAAATTCTCTTGTTGTTTTTGACAAGAACAAAGGAATATTTTTCAGTTTCAGCGTTATAAAAAATATTGATAAAAGTATCGTTATTTATAACAGCCTTGATTTTTACTACTGGCTCATCAAGTAATTGAGTTTCAATTCCTTGAATAAAATCATATTTTGAACAAATATTTATTACGTGTCTTAAAAATTCAAGGGTATCCATTAAAGAAGATTAGAGAGCAATGTTTTATATCTTGATAGACGGCTGATAAGTCCCTCCCATCCCAGATAGTCCTCCTCAATATAATAACTGTAAGATTCAGGAATTCCCCCCATATTAAACTTTTCTCTAAATTCTTCAAATGTCATATGATATTTTTCTTCTAACTGTTTAATCTCTAATTTAATCTTTTCTATTCTATGTTCAATAGCGTCGTTCAGTATTACAAGAATTGCAATTTCTGCTCTTGGCTCACCTGTAATATCCATCAGGGTTTTTGATATATTAACAGACACTGTCATAGCTCCTCCTCTGTATAGATTATACTATCATACACAACATTATTTGTTCTATCTTATTTGTTCTATCACAAAATAATTACTTCACAATCTTGTTATATATCCAACCAATGAATGTGGCACTTATCAGTCCATCAAGAAAGCCGTAAATAAGTCCTAAAAAGCTGCCTATCGGAGTTATTGTATATCCTGGATATATTGACTGGGCAAGAACTTCAAGGAACAATTTCCCATATCCTGTGTAATATGAAATCCATGTTGTTATAAATAATGAGCCACCCCAGACTGTGCCGAGTGCAATCCCCAGTGCAATCGGTTTAAGTTTCATAATGTAATTATAGCATATACAAAAATAGAGATAGAAAATTAGACATTTTGCTTCTGATCCCCTCTTTGGAAAAGAGGGGTTAGGGGAGATTTATTGAAAATTTATTTATTCAAAAATCCCCCTTCATCCCCCTTTGCCAAAGGGGGAATATAAGGACACCCCACAGCAGAGACTGTGGGGTATTGAAAATTTAATAAAAAGATTATTGTTTAAGGGGACGGTAAAATCAAAAAAAGCATTACTAAAAAATCCTTCTTAATACTTCTGATAGGTGTGATCTTTTTCTTCGGTATTCTCACGTATCTGATCCTCCAGAGGGAAAGGGCTCTAATACTCAACTTTTACAATGAGAAATCTATCCAGACTGCGGATATAATTGCGAATAATCTCACTTCCATAATGTTGGATGGAAATGCGGATAAGGTTATCTGGAATATAGATATGTTTAACCGAACACAGGGGATAAAAGTCGGGGTTGTCGGCCCGAACGGATTACCTGCATTTAATACCGATTTTAGGATATCCGGAAATATCTTCGATAAACAACAAGAAATTCATTTTGAGAAGAACGGTAATCTCTTTTTATTTAAACCGTTACAGAATGAAAAGAGATGCCACGCTTGCCACAACCCGGCAGATAAAACGAGAGGTATGCTCGTTATAAAGACCTCGATGGAAATGGCACAGAAAGAGATCAATAAAACAGCTAAGCGTCTGATATTTTTTGCCCTCTTTTTAGGTGTAACGAGTGAGATATTCCTCATTATTGTTTTAAGGAAAATGATATTAACCCCGGTTAAAATGCTCACCGCAGGTGCCGAATTATTAAAATCCGGAAAACTCCACCAGAGGATATATACCCAAAAGGATGATGAAATAGGCAGACTTGCTACATGCTTCAATGAGATGGCGGATAGCATAGAAAAGTCGCATACAAATTTAGAGAATGCGGTTAGACAGAAGACAAAGGAGCTAAAGGTAGTGGCTGAACTGTCATCCGAGGTATTCAAGGGAGATCTCGCTCTAAAAGAGATTATAGAACAGTTTCTGAATGCTATAACCGACCGGATGGATTTTGGATATTCGTCCCTTTGTCTTATCGATAAAGATACAGGCCTTCTTTTGCAGGAATTTAAAAAAGGTATCGATACTGACATTTGTTCGATCGAGATATCGCTCAGCAGCGACCATCCGTTCACAAAAACCATCAGGGAGGCAAAACCTGCGATAAAAAAATCATCCGAGATTTATGCCCCTGAAGAATACGGCAATGTCGTTATAATACCCATTCTTTCCCACCAGAGAAGGAGATGCAGGGACATTAATCTCTGCACATATGAAAACTGTCCGGCATTTAATAGTCCGGATGATAGATGCTGGCTGATAAGCGAAACTTTATGCAGAAGTCCACAGGCAGTTGCCGGGAAGGAAAAAATCTACGGCTGTCTGCATTGTGACGTTTTCCCTGTCCTGGGTGTCTTAATCGCGGGGAAGAAAGACGATATAACTAAGACGTCGCTCCATTCACTTGAGATCCTTGCCTCGGAAATATCGTCTGCCGTAGAGAATCATAGACTTATCGATAGTAAGAAAAAAGACATAAACAGCCTTGTAAAGCTGCATGACATTTCCGTCGAGATAATCCGAAATCTGGACATAAAAATACTTAAGAATTCCATTGTCTCGTCTGCAACCATATTCGCCAACATGGATGGTGCAATACTCTGGTCAAGGGGGAATGATGGGGAATTATATTTCGACGCAGCGTCTAATGTGGATACGGGGTTTATACCGAAATCTCTTTCTATCGATGGGTCTTTTGCCGGGAGGGCGATAATAGAGGACCGGCCTATCGAGACTATAAATATTCGGAATATACAATGCCTTCGAGAATTAATTGAAAGGCAGGGATTTTTATACATGGCGGCAGTACCCTTGAAATTCAAAGGTATGATATACGGCTGCCTGACCCTATTTAAAAAGAGAGACTTTTTCATGACCGATTCCGAAAAGGCCATTATCTCACTCTTTGCAAGCCAGTCTGCTGCCGCTGTCAATACGGCTAAAATTTATACCGATCTCAGAACCGAAAAGGACTTTTCGGAAGTGATTTTAAACAGCATGACCATGGGAATAATGGTTCTCGATAATGAAGGCCTTATCGTAAAATTAAATCCGATAGGCTTCGAGATATTGAATATAGACGACTATGTTATAGGCAGAAAACTCGGCAACATCCTGCCCCAGTTATCCAATTTTCTCATACCCGGCTCCTCAGTCGGCAGAGAGATCGAAGTCACGTATGGAAATACCAATATTCCAATTGGTTTTACCAACTCTCCATTCTCCGACTCGAAGGGGGCGCAGATCGGTACTATTGTAGCCTTCCGTGATCTGACCGAGATAAAAAAACTTCAGGAAGAAGTAAGGAAAAAACATCGTTTTGAGGCTATGGGAAAGGTTATTGCAGGTGTTGCCCATGAGATAAGAAATCCATTGTTCGGTATATCTTCTATAGTGCAGATTTTAGCAAGGGAAATCAAATCCGAACAGCACTCTGCCCTTTTAGAGGCAATGCTTAAAGAGGTTTACAGATTAAAGAGCCTTGTTGAGGAACTCCTGCTTTACAGCAGACCCTCCATGTTAAATATCGTGGAAATAGATCCCGGCATCCTTGCAGAGAAGATAAAATATTATATTTCTGCAAAAAAGAACGACATGATCTTACATATGGATTTTTATCCCATGGTTACGATCAAGGCAGACATGGATAAGTTAACACAGGTGTTTTTAAACATTGTAGATAATGCCGTCGGAGCCGGCAGTAAGAGAATAGATATCGCTGCCGAAAAGAAAGATTCAGATATAGCGATTACTATAAAAGACGATGGTATCGGCATTAATAAAGCTACGATCGAAAAGATATTCGATCCGTTCTTTACGACAAAGAAAGAAGGAACCGGACTCGGTCTCCCAATATGTAAAAAGATCATCGAGGATCACGGCGGGAATATCTCGGTACAAAGTACCGAGGGCGAAGGCACAACAATCGTGATAACACTTAAGGGATGAACGGTGAATAGGTGAATGGGTAAATGGGGTAATTTAAAAATTATCAATGCAAAATTAGCATTTTAAATTTGAAATGATAATTGATAATTTTACAATTTCTTTTGCGGGTTCGGGTCTCTGACCGGAACCCAATGTTTTGATGCAGGCTGACAAGCAAGAAATGATGGGTTATTTCTTTTGCGGGTTCGGGTCTCTGACCGGAACCCAATGTTTTGATGCAGGCTGACAAGCAAGAAATGATGGGTTCAGGTTACAAACCTGAACCCGCCAGGTTGCCCCTGCCCAATCAGTGGGGGCAGGGCTTGCCCCTGCCCAATCAGTGGGCAACCGCAAGGGTTGCCCCTACACTATCTTCAATATTTCTTCGGCCATAGAGAACAGAGGCAATACTTTGTCGACACCCCCGTTTTCTATCGCAACCCTCGGCATACCGAATATCGTCGATGTCTCCTCGTCCTGTGCGAATGTAATACCGCCCTGCTCTTTTATTAATTTCATGCCGCTTGCTCCGTCGGAACCCATTCCCGTGAGTATAACACCCATTGAACGGCTTCCATAATTTTCTGCTACGGATTGAAAGAGTACATCCGCTGACGGCCTATGTATTGTATTCAGAGGTTCGATAGAGAGTTTGACCCCCCTATGTCCCCCCTTATTAAGGGGGGAATTAAAGGGGGGTGTAACTTTCATATGAAGCCCCGAGGGCGCAATAAGGGCAAGTCCCTGTGCGATCTTATCACCATCTTCCGCCTCTTTTACACGGATTTTACACATAGTATTTAACCTATTGGCGAGCGGCCCTGTAAAACCTTGCGGCATATGTTGAACTATAAGAATCCCGAAAGTTATATCCTTCGGCAATTTCGTTAATAGGACCTGAAGCGCAGGAGGTCCCCCAGTTGATGCTCCGATGGCAACTACATCGATTAAGCCTCGACTCCTAAACCCTTCCTTGTCCTTTAATCCATCTTTATCCCTCCCTACTAAGGGGGAAATTAAAAGGGGGCGGGGTTTACTGCCGGCTATTGCCTTGATCTTCGAGCTTATTTCTTTTGCAAGTTCGAAGAAATCCATCATCCCCGTTGTGGATTTATCTATAAAATCCATTGCACCGAATTCGAGGGCATTTAGCGTAAGGTCGGCGCCTTCATGGGTATATTGTGAAAGCATCAGAACAGGGGTGGGTTGGGTCTCCATTAAAATCTTAAGGGTCTCGATGCCGTCCATGCCCGGCATCATAATATCAAGTGTTATAACGTCCGGCTTTAAGGCTATGGTTTTTTCGATTGCCTCTTTTCCATCCCTTGCAATACCGGCGACCTCGATCGAAGGCTCGGACTCAAAAATCCTGAGTAATGCTTTGCGGATAAACGGTGAGTCGTCTACAATGAGGACCCTAACACGATCCATGATTTTCTACCGATGCATGATTTACTAAGGAGTGCATAAGTAAGGCATCATTATTGAAAAATCTCCCCTCGCCCCTCTTTGCCAAAGAGGGGTATGTTCCTCCCTTTGGCAAAGGGAGGTTAGGAGGGAT
>JACQXD010000104.1 GCA_016208875.1 Nitrospirota bacterium | reverse complement strand
TGCAAAGGATGAGTTTCCCATGTTGTGTGAAATTGTTATGTTATTGTAAGGGCATATAATTATCTGCCGCTATTGACATCTTCTATTGTTAATCCTTAGAGTTAACCTATATGAACTTACTCGATAAAGTAAAGGCGACAATCAAAAAACACTCAATGCTCTATGAGAAAGATACGGTACTTATCGGTCTTTCCGGAGGGGCCGATTCGGTATGCCTTCTTACGGTCTTAAATCAATTAAAAGAAGAATACAAACTCAAACTCAATGCCCTATATATTGACCACGGATTAAGACCCGATGAAATCCCGGATGAGATAGAATTCTGTAAAAACCTCTGCGAAAGACTTAATCTTACATTTATCACAAAATCTATTGATGTGTTATCTTATGCAAAGGAATATGGATTAAACAAACAAGAGGCAGCGAGGGATCTGAGGTATAAGGCATTTGAAGATGTTGCTTTTGAGATAAATGCAACCAAGACCGCCCTTGCACATAATGCGGATGACCAGGCAGAGACCTTTTTCATGCGAATACTGCGCGGTTCGGGGCAGAAAGGACTTTCAGGGATCCCGCCTGTCAGGGGAAAGATAATCAGACCCCTGATAGAGATAGAGAGAAAAGAAATAGAAGAATTTCTTGATACTTCATCCCAACCTTATATTGTTGATTCCTCAAATATCAAAAAAGATTACTTCAGAAACTGGTTGAGACTTTCTATAATGTCTGAATTCAAGAGGAAAAACCCCGATTTGATTAATACAATCGGCAGGATTAGCGAGATCATCAGGGAAGAGGACAACTATCTTGAACTTATTGTCACGAAGACACTGATGAAACTCATTCCAAAGAAAACCGATAGGACAATCGAATTATTTCTTGTACCCCTCGAATCAATGGATAAGGTGATTTTAAGAAGGGTTTTGAGAAGATCTATTGATGCTGTAGAAGGGTTGAGAGGGATTAGTTTCATACATATAGAAGATATCATCCGGCTCATTAAAAGTGGGCAATCCGGAGACAGACTCTATCTTCCCAATGGGATAAGAGTCATCAAGGGATATGCGACATTAATCATCACCTCGGAGCTTCCTGTCAAATTAGACGTCTACAAACTCGATGTGCCGGGCGAGATTATATTGAAGGATGCCGGAGTTATGATCAAGGCTTCTTTTGAAGAACAAGCTGCCGTCATCGGTCAGGTGAAAGAAAAAGCCTTTTTCGATGCGGATAAAATTAAACCGCCATTAACTGTAAGAGGCAGAAAGCCTGGTGATTTTTTCTATCCTGCGGGTTTCGGGAAAAGGAAAAAACTACAGGATTTCTTTGTTGATGAAAAGATTCCAAGGGATGAACGCGACAGCGTGCCGATAATTCTATCTGGGGAAGATATAATATGGATAGGAGGCTACAGGGCGGATGAAAGATTTAAGATCGAGAAAAATACCAAAAAGATATTGTTACTTGAAATAAAACCACTAAGGTGACTCGTACCGGGTTTAGGTAAAGATTAAGCACGGAAATTTAACCGACCAACTTGACATAAAGATTGACTTCTATGTATATTTAAAACATGAAAATGATTCCGGTATCGGCGGAGCGACTTAGCAAAACAGCATGGCACTCTTGTACCGTGTCTGTTATCCCGACCCGCTTATAACCACCGATTCAGACAGGATACAAGCAAAGGCCACGAAAACCGTGGCCTTTTTTTTGTTAAACTACATATAAAAAGGGGATATTATGTTACCGGCAAAGAATATAAGAAAGATAAAAATCTTCGATACGACATTAAGAGACGGCGAGCAGTCACCCGGCGCTTCTATGAACATAGATGAAAAGATACAGGTGGCAAAGCAGCTTGCCCGTCTTGGTGTCGCCTGTTATATGCAGCCTTGCGCGGGCTAAGGAGGTAGACATAAAAAAGGCGTGGGAGGCATTAAAGGATGCCCCAAAAAAAAGGATACATACCTTTCACTCCACATCCGATATCCATTTAAAGCATCAGTTCAGGATAAGCCGCGAAGAGGCATTAAAAAGATCGGTTGAGATGGTAAGGCTTGCAAAGAGCCTCGTGGATGATGTCGAATTTTCACCCATGGATGCTACAAGAACGGATTTGAATTATCTCCTTGAAGTTGTCGAGGCTGTTATAGAGGCAGGTGCTTCAACGGTAAACTTACCGGATACCGTAGGATATACGACCCCCGTGGAATTCGGAAAGATCATAAAGACCGTAAAAGAGAGACTCTCGGATAGGGCGGTAATCTCGGTACACTGTCATAATGATCTCGGACTTGCAGTTGCAAACTCATTGTCCGCAGTCTTAAACGGTGCAGGTCAGGTCGAATGCACGATTAATGGAATCGGAGAGCGAGCCGGCAATTGTTCGCTTGAAGAGGTTGTTATGGCACTGAGGACACGCAGGGATTTCTTCCATGCCGATACAAATATAAACACCAGAGAGATTATGCGATCGAGCAGGCTTATAACAAAGATAACCGGAATCCCTGTTCAACCCAATAAAGCAATAGTCGGAGCAAATGCATTTGCGCATGAATCCGGAATCCATCAGGACGGCCTGCTCAAGGAAAAAATTACTTATGAGATAATTAGCCCGGAAAGTATCGGGTTGAAGAGTGCAAAACTTGTGCTCGGTAAACATTCCGGAAGACATGCATTTAAGACGAGATTAAGCGAACTCGGGTATGATCTGAGCCCCGAAGAAATAGAGAATGCATTCGAAAAATTCAAGCATCTTGCCGACCAGAAAAAGGAGATATATGACGAGGACATCGAGACCCTTGTCTCGGAAGAGGTCTCAAAGATACCGGAGGTTTTCAGCCTTGTTGACCTCTTTGTCGAAAGCGGGATAAAGAAAAAACCGAAAGCCACAATCAAAATGAAGGTAAAGGGTAAGACTGTGCAAAAAACGGCAGCCGGCGACGGCCCTGTGGACGCAACGTATAAGGCCATTGCTGCATTAACAAAGACAAAGAGCAACCTGCTTAAATTCGAGGTAAAGAGCATCACTGGCGGTACCGATGCACTCGGAGAGGTGATGGTTTCTCTCGAAGAGGACGGTCGGACGGTAAGAGGTCACGGTGCCGATACCGATATAATTGTAGCCTCGGCAAAGGCATATATTAATGCACTGAATAAACTGGCCGCAAGAAAGAGGTAGAGGTTAAACCTCCGGCAGCATTATATTTATTTGAGTTCCTGGGAAATGGGTAAGGCCGGTCTCCTTCTCTTTCCCCCTAGACCATTCCGGAATTAACAAGAGTTTCGCCGTTCCCGATCGAATAGAGAGCCTGCCGTTCCATTGATTGACAAAACGCCTTACTGCTGCAAGGCCATGCCCCCTACCCTCGTCTGCATATCGTGACGCACCATGAAGAAGTGCCCTGCCTATCGCATCAAAGTCGCTTTTTATAGGAAATCTCTCCGACAGGGATTTTCTGATACCAATACCGGTGTCCATAACTGCAATCTTCACGATATTTTTGTTCAAGTTCTGGAAATGATATTTCTGTATTCCAACAAATCCCTTTGTTTCGCTGTGCTCGATTATATTCTGGCAAACCTCTGAAATGGCTACGATAAAGCCATTGATTGCCCTCTCATCATAGTAAAGATGCCTTGTGAGTATTGCATTGGCACGTTCTTTAACCTTACTAACAATGAAATGTATATCATCTGACTTTTCTATAGGTGTGATCTCAAGCAGGACATCCGAATAAGCACTTCTCAGATATTTCCCTGATATTCGCGGTTTGGAAGGCTCAAGAATGAAATATTTATCTGCAAATTTAAAGAAATCCATTCTTTCGAGGTATTTAAGAACCTCCTCTGATTCAGGAAGACAAATAGATTTCCTGTTGCGTTCAGATTTAAGGAGTTCACCAATTTCAAGAATGCCCACCATGCCGTAAGGGTCTACAAATGTCACATTCCTAAGGTCGATGGAAAATTCTTTAGGAATGGATAAAACCTGTTCAAATGTATCTTCTGTTAGCTGTGTCAGAATCATCAATAGCGATATTAAATAACATTAGGCGTCTAATGTGCAATAGGCTATAATGAAATTAATGAATCAAACCCGTAACATAACCGGAATTATTACTTGTATATCCGGGATGGTTATCGCCTTGTTTGTGATAGTCGTTCCTGCCGGTTTTTTTACCGTTTCCTATCAGCATATGGCCGGTAGTCTTGAGACAGAAGCAGAGATCAATGCCGCTATTATCTCTCATGCCATTGACATAAATCTGCCATTAGATGAAATCGGGCGTGGGGAACTTAATGCGGTAATCTCACGTCGTCTCAAGCAGGGCCGCGGAGAGATTCGACGCATGTTTAATGAGAAAAACGTGGCCATTGCCGAGAGTATCGATAAAATTGCACCTCCGTTCATTTCGAGATCGGCAGATGTCATGAAATCAGGTACAGTTACAGGAAGGGTAGAAATATCTCGTTCTATTCGGCCTTTGGTTGTGCAAACCGCAGCATTGTCGTTAATCGGGGTGTTTGCCGGAGCGATGATCTTTGTTACTTTAAAAATCTTACCGCTGCGTACTATACAAAGAACAGAGGATGCTTTAAGGGAAAGTGAAGAGAGATATAGAGATTTATTTGACAGTGCCGGTGATCTTATCCAGATAATAAATCTGAATGGTGCTATAGCATATGTCAATCGTTCCTGGCTTAATGTAATGGGTTACGGCGAAGGAGAGATCAGGGGGCTATCGTTTTTAAATGTTGTACACCCTGATGAACGGGATATATTCGCAGATGTCTTCAAATGCTTAATATCAGGGGACAAGGTCGAGAGTTTTGAAAGCAGATTTATAACGAGAGATGGAAAAATAATTATTGTGGAAGGAGGCGTTGACTGCAGCTTTAAGAACGGCAACCCTGCTGCCTTTCGCAGTATCTTCCGCGATATTACGAAACGCAAGCAGGCAGAAGAGATGCTTCAAAACACGGTTGAGGATCTTGAATTTAAGACCAGAGAAGTGGAAGACGCTTATGTAAGGATTGAGACAGACAGGAATAACCTTCGCGATGCCCTCAACACCTTTTCCGAGATAATTGCAGATGTGGAAAGAAAAAAGGGATTCGAGAAATATACTTATGAGCCTCAGGAAAATCCTCTTATCCCTGTATGCTGGGAAGTAAAAAACTGCAATTATACCGGATGTCCTGTATACGGCAAAAGACATGTGAGGTGCTGGCAAATAGCAGGAACGCATTGCGGCGGCGTGATACAGGGACAGTTTGCAAAAAAGTTTACCGATTGCAAGGAATGCGAGGTTTATAAACAGGCTACTGCAGAGCCGATATACGAGATTCGGGAAACATTCAATAATATGATGCACATACTCCAGATTACGCACAATGAGCTTATAACGGCAAGGTATATAGCAGAGGAGTCAAGCAGACTCAAATCGGAATTTCTTGCAAATATGAGCCATGAGATAAGAACCCCGATGAACGGCATCATAGGCATGACGTCATTGGCACTGGAAACCGAACTTACGGATGAGCAGAGGGAATATTTAAAGAATGTTCAGGAGAGCGCATATGCACTTCTTGATATCATCAATAATATACTCGACTTTTCGAAGATCGAATCAGGCAAATTGACACTCGATATAACGGACTTCGATCTCAGGCTGACGGTTGAAGGTGTTGTCGATACATTGGCACCGCAGGCATCGGAAAAGGGACTGGAATTGGCCTATCTGATTCAACATAATATTCCATCCCTGATCAGAGGAGATTCGGGCAGACTCCGCCAGGTGCTGCTGAATCTCGGCAGCAATGCAATCAAATTTACCCCAAAAGGAGAAGTAACAATAACTGCAGAGTTGATGGAAGAATCGGCTGATACTGCTATGATACTTTTTACCGTAAAAGATACCGGTGTGGGTATTCCAAAAGAAAAACAACAGACGATATTTGAGGCATTTGTTCAGTCAGACGGTTCCACCACCCGCATGTATGGAGGCACAGGGCTCGGATTGACGATATCAAAGAAACTGGTTAATATGATGGGCGGTGAAATAGCAGTTGACAGCGAGCAGGGAAAAGGCAGCAAATTCTGGTTTTCGCTGCAATTCGAGAAACAGAAAGGGGAACATATTTCAGATGCGGCTAAGGTCGCTGATTTAAAGGGCACTAAATTACTGGTTGCGGACGACAGTGAAACTAACAGAATAATACTTGTAAAGATGCTCGAAAGTGTTGGTTGTGAGGTCAAATCGGTATCGAGCGGTGCAGAGGCGATAAAGGCTCTAAAAGATGCGGTTCGTTCCAAAAAGCCCTTTAATGTCTTGCTGCTCGATATGCAGATGCCGGGCATGAATGGAGAGCATACTACCATTATCATCAGAAACAGCCTTGAGATCAAAGATACGGCGATAATTATAATGACATCCATCGGGAGCCGTGCAGATGTTGCACATCTGCGCGAACTGGGATGTAACGGTTGTCTTATTAAGCCGATAAAGCAGTCGCTGCTGCTGGATGCCGTTGCCGGGGTTATAGATACCGGAGGAGCCGGTGAGAAGCCCGGCGTGTTGCCTGGTATTACCCGCCGCACAATGATTGATAAGAAAATCCATGATGTCGGTATTCTTGTTGCAGAGGATAATCCTATAAATCAGAAACTTATAACGGCAATGCTTAAAAAGGCAGGATACAGGGTAGATGTTGCAGGGGATGGACGTATTGCATTAGACGCTATAGAGAAAAACAACTATGATATTATTCTCATGGATGTGCAGATGCCTGAAATCGACGGCTTCGAGGTAACAAAGATAATCAGGTCAAAGGAAAAAGGCGAAAGGCATAATACGATTATTGCAATGACGGCTCATGCATTGAAAGGCGACCGTGAACGGTGCATAGAAGCAGGGATGGATGACTATATAGCAAAACCGATAAACCCTCGGGAATTATTTAAGATCATTGAGAATTGGATTAAGCCGGGGGTAGAAAAACATGGTGAACCGGAAATTAAACATACATATGAGGAATCGGTTAGAAAAACGGATATAACAGATTCTCCTGTCGATATAAAATCTGCAATGGAAAGATTTGATAACGACATGGGGTTTTTTAAGGCAATGCTCGATGAATTTTTAGGTTATGTTCCAGATCAGATACAGGCGATTGAAGATGCGGTAAAATCGGGGAATGCCGATGAGGTGGAAAGCAAAGGGCATAGTATAAAAGGAGCAGCAGGGATGTTGAGCGCGGATAGGGTATCTTCTATTGCCTTGAGCATTGAGTCAAAAGGACACAGCCGTGAAATTTCCGATGTGCCTAAGCTTCTAAATGATTTAAAATACGAGATATCCCGGCTCGAAGATTTTGTGAAAATTTTACATGAATAAGAAAAAGAAGATATGCGAATCTTAATTGTCGAGGATGACCCTGTATCGAGAAAGCTTCTTCAGAAGACCCTCGAGGACTGGGGATATGAGATTATAACTGCGGACAACGGGCAGATGGCTCTGGAAATTATTATAAAGGAAAATCTTAAGTTTGTTATTGCAGATTGGTTGATGCCAGTTATGGACGGACTCACATTATGTCGCATGATCAGGTCACAGCATAAAGGGTATGTTTATTTTATCATGCTTACGGGTAAGGATAAGAAAGAGGATATAATCGAAGGACTTAAGGCAGGTGCCGACGACTATGTGGTAAAACCTTTTGACCGCAGCGAACTTCAGGTGAGGGTGAGGGCAGGTGAGCGCATATTAAATCTCGAAAAGGAGCTTACCGAGAAAAATGAAAGCCTTCAGAGATTAAACATAAAACTGGAAGAACTCGTCAGAACCGATACCCTGACCGGAATAGGTAATCGTCTGAGTTTTTATGAGACCATAGCAAAAATTCACCATCGTGCCTGCAGATACGCGCATAGTTACGGAATAATAATGTGCGATATAGATTATTTTAAACAATATAACGATACATACGGACACCTTGCAGGGGATGATATCCTTAAAAAAACTGCACATACAATTAAGAAAAATATTCGCATGTCGGACGAGGTTTTTAGATATGGAGGAGAGGAGATAGTGGTTGTCCTTCCGGATCAGGACAGGAAAACTACTATGGATGTTGCCGAGAAAATAAGGGCAGGTATCGAAGCACTAAGCATAGAAAATAGAGAGGTAGAAAGAGGGATTCTAACTATAAGTTGCGGTACTTCCGCATTTGATATGGAAAAGCCGGATAATAGGTGGGAAGATATTCTTAATGAAGCCGACCATGCCTTATACATAGCCAAATCGCAGGGGAAAAATAAGGTTTATTAATATAAGGGACAAGAAAAATAAGAAGATCATCTCCTTGTTGTGAGATTCTTTTTCAGATATTTATATCTTTCCTCGTCTTCGGCATTTAATTTTCTTCCTCCGAACCTTGCCGTTTCGTAGAGTCTTATGAACTCGACCACATCTCCTTTAATCCCGATTCTCGATGCCTCTTTTACAACATCCGATGGTGTCGAGGACAGGGTTATTTTCCCGCCCTTACGTTTCAAAGAGTTCTTGAACTTTAGGTAGTTCTCAGTTATAAAACCGTGCCTGCGAAAACGGAACTGTTTTAAAAGGAATATTATCACTGTAATACTGCTTATTGCTATCAGGAAATAAATTATCGTTCTTACACCGTAGACCCTGACCTCGTGCATTTCCGGTATATTCACAAGCGGAAGCGTAATATACTCTATAAGTCTTCTCTGATCCGACGAACTGAAACTAACGACATATCTGTACCACTTCATCCTCAGGGAATCGAGATAGAGGGAAAACAGCGAAGGCATCTCAGGAAATGGTGCGGGAGGAGTAGGATCAAACCTTTTCCATCTCCCGTCAATAACTGCCTCGACCCATGAATGCGCATCGCTCTGTCTTACTATGATATAACCTCCGTATTTATTCCTTTCCCCTCCGATGAAACCGGTGACCATCCTTGAAGGTATCCCGACAGACCTGAGCATGAGTGCCATTGCGGTTGCGTAGTATTCACAATAACCCTTCTTTGAATTAAAGAGAAAATCTTCGATAGGCGTTATGCCTTCACGTGGCGGGGATGTCTCGAGGGAATATGTGTAATTGGCCTTAAGATATTTTTCTATTCCGGACGCCTTTTTAAGATCGCTGTTCATACCCTTTGTGACTTCTGCTGCGAGTTTTTCGATCCGTTCGGAGCGGGGAGGGAGTTGGAGATGATAATTGGAGATGTCGTCGGCTGGTAATTCCTCAATTACACTGTAGACGGTATAACTAAGCCTTCTCGGTGATTTATCCTGCACAAAGACAACACTGGCATTGTCAACGAACAGGTTTCTGCTCTCGATCTCGACACCGGCTATATTTCCCAAACCAAATATTATCTCGGAATCGAGAGGTTCGAGCAATATCTTCTGAATTACCGTCCTCTCCGGAGAAAATGGCTTGAAGACAAACAAACCGTCTTGCTTTTCTATCCTCTCCTTTTCTCTCGATACATCGCCCCAGACTATCCCTTTAAAAAAGTTGAGCGTTCTGCCTCTCCAATAGAGGGTACTGCCTGTATCTTTCGCCTTATTCGATAAAATTTCGATCCTCATCACAATTGTAGGATCGAGTTTCACCTCTCCGAAAGAGCCGAAATCAACCCTCTCTGAAAAACCTGCCGTCTTTATATTCTTTGTCCGGCTTTTTCCCCAGATGCTTCCCCTTGTTCTCGGTGCAGATATGAAAAATATTGTCGTAATGATCAGCGTTAAGATGGATATGGCTATTACCGGACCTCTGAATCTGATCCTTTTTATAGTCCCCTCTTTTAAGAAATGTGAGATAACCATTGCAGTAACGAGTGCGATAAGAAATACGACAAATACTGCACCGAATGCTACCGACCTTGTAAGCTCCGATGCTATGATCAACTGGAGCAGGGACATAAAGTATACCTGAAGGTGGTCCCACGGTTCCTTGAGGTCAAAACTCTTTATCGCCTGAAATACTATAGTAAGGTGGGCAACGGCAATAAACATATCGCCGGTTATTATCAGTGCATCTACTATAAATAGAAGAAGTGTTGTTATCGAGAGACCGCCTATCGTCCATCTCGAAAGATGAGGCATGCCCTTCCAAAAACGGACATACCCGGGGATGAGTCCGATACCCGGTATGAGCATTAACGGATTCATCTGTGAGGTTATAACGAGTCCGGCACAACCGGTAAATGCGATCACCGCAGTCAATATCTTATAGATCAGAGGCATAAACCACCATACTGCACATGGGCACGGCCTTTTTTAATGATGAATCTTCGGACTTCAGTATCAGTACACCTGTTCCCTGCATCTCCTGCAGCATTGGACACTCCCACGTATCTTCCTCATGTATCAGCGCAAGTACATCGAGTATCTTAAAAAGATGCTCCTGACCGCTGCCGAAAGGTACAAGCCTTTTGCAGGTCATAAGCCTTACAAAGAAACCGACCCTGATGAATTTGTCGGCAAGCGACGCTGCAAAAGATACGGCCTTCTCAAATGTCTCACTATCGAGAGGCTTTATATTGTCGAGTATTATCGTCAGAAGTCGCGGTTCGTCTACTCCGGTCTCCTTCACCATAAGCTTTCCTGCCTTTGCAGATGCCTTCCATTGTATCCTTCTCATACTATCGCCGTATCTGAAGTCGCGAATCATAAGAAACTCATCACCTGCACCCCGGCGTGCGATAATGGAATCATATTCGGACACCAATATCTCCGGGATTGATTCATCAATCTCTTTTATCTCAGGATATACTATTATCTCTCCCTCTGTGCGTATCCTGATATTTTTCCGAAATAAGATAAAAGGGAAACTGCTCGAGAGCGAAAAATCTTCATATCTATATACACCCCTTTTTTTAAATACCGAGTCTACATCTGCCGAAGACTGTGACAAAGGAGAGACGCGGGGTACTATCCCGTATCCCTCGATTTCTTCCGGAGGATTTATCCGAATGGAATATGAAGGGATGAGTCTTTTCCTGTTGGATAACGATACCTTAAGAATTACACTGCCTTTTGCGAAAATAGGCTGGGCTGCCGAAAATATAGGAACCAATCCCCTCATATTAATTTTCAGAACCGCGATAGAGATTATGAGTATCGCTAACATCATGGCAAGTATAAGATAGATGAGATTATTCCCGGTATTGGCTGCGGCTACGGAGATAAGAAATGTTGCAAGTAGAAATCTCTTTCCTTCTCTGGTCGGTTTCATAAATCAGGATCATGATTCATGATTCACGATTCAGATGATCGAATAGCTACCATCAGGATTCTTTTTCAACTTCCCTTTAACCAATCGTACTGCCTCTTTTAATCCGTTTTCGTAATATTTCTGCTTTTCTTCAAAGGTTTTGTTTTTTATATCGTTATATACTTCATTTTTCCATTCCCATACTTCTAAAAGTGCCTTTGAAATATTTGAGATAGATACATCTTTTTCAATTGTTTTCATATATCACCTCCATTGGATTGGTTAATAACAGAGGATAAAAATATCCTTCCTGTTCATTGATTATTTTAACAGCAATCTGTTTTTGTATATTTGCAAGATGTTTGAAGTTCCAAGAAACGAGAATGTCAATCTGGTTACAGGTTGAAATAGCTATATGACGGGCATCCTCTATTTTTCTGGATGGAATAATCTTTTCTTTAATATAGACATCGGCAAGTGCTTCGGAATACTCATTCAAAGTGAGTATTTTCAGTGAATATTTCTTAATAAGTTTTAGCAGGTTGATCTTTTTAGTTTCATCCCTTGTCTTTTCAATTTCTCTTATTACAACATCAGAGATGTAAACAATGTATTTGTCTTTTTTCACATAGTTCTCAAAAAACTCCTCTGTAATATTTTTAAACTCAGGTACATCGTCAGCATAGAGGAAATTCAAAACCGATGTATCCAGATAAAGCTTGAGCTTTCTCATAAATGGATTATACCAGAGCAAAGATAAGGCGTCAAAAAAAAGGGGAAGGCTGAAAGCCTTCCCCTTTAGTCTACAATCAGATCCTTTAATTGTTATCCCAGCCTGATGTGCCCCAGTCGTGATTCTCACCGGATTTAGAGGTTGAACTTGTGACGGTGAATGCAAAAGAATCGCTGTCGAGAAGGTTATAACTTGTATCATACGCACCTACCCAGTAATAGTATGTGCCTGTTTGTGTCGCTGCTGATGCACTACCAATCACCAGCAAGAGGCTGATGATAATCACTCTCGCAATCCATTCATACATTTTTGTTCTCATAGAAATACCCTCCTTTTTAAATCTCTTTAATCCCATCTTCTCCTCCTCTCAAAAGCAGTTTTTGCTTGCCTATATTTTTTGACAGAAAATTATCCGTATGATAAATTACAGCTATGAAATACGCTGTAGTTGTAAACAAGACCGAATACGGATACGATGTGCACTGTCCTGCCCTGCCCGGATGCCACAGCCAGGGAGACACCTTTGAAGAAGCTATAGAAAATATCAAGGACGCCATCAGCACATACCTCCGAATGATTGAAGAAGAGACAAAGAATTCCACTGTATATCAAGTAGAGGTTCCTGCCTAAAGTGCTCTTTACCGATGTTTCGGCTGAGCGAGCTGTCAGGGCATTCAGCAAAGTCGGGTTCAAGATTGTAACTCAGGGCAAGCATATTGGTATGTCTGACGGAATGCACCGAATAACCATTCCCAATCACAAGAGAGTGAATCCATATACCCTTAGGACAATTATCAAAGATGCAGGGCTTGCGGATGATGAATTCAAAAAACTTCTTTAACTTATATTCTGCCACTCTGTATCTCCTCCATATCGGCACCCATAATGAGGTCTATTGACTCATTTTATGTCCTTGACTTACTTAAAGATTGATAATAAAATAAAATCAACTTGAAATTTAGAGATAAAGAAAAAAACCTATTAGTTGATATATTTACAAAGACTGCAGAATATGTGCTGTCTATTATTGTTCTCGGCACAATAATCTCAAAAGAATTCCATTTATAGCTATTTTTAACAGGCATTGGAATCTTTATCTTTTTAGTACTCATGGCTCTTTATATATCCTCGAAAACAAAAAATGGTAAGGAGGTAAAAAATGAGTGACGCCCTCACATTTTTGATCTTTGCTTTGCTCCTTGTTGGTTTTGCCGGTTTTATGGCGTTTCTTGTATGGCGGCAGGAAAAAAAGCACCATACGCATAAATAGAAAAACTAATTCCGATTTACCTTTCAAGGTTTTGGCTGCTGAAAAATGTTTAAAGCTCATTTAAGTTAGTCCTTTCCTCTTTTAAAAGGGGAAGACTTTTCGCCTTCCCCCGTACTCTGAAAGCATAACCAGGTGAATTTACTTTTCAGGCCACCCCGATATACCCCAGTCGCCATGTAAATACCGGTGTCACTGTAGCTTGTATTGGTAGAGCTTACAATCGATGTTCCATCTCTATAAATCTTATAGCCTGATACTCCGGTATCATCTGTAGTATCCTGCTATATGCAATTCATCATAAAGCCTGTTGAATTCCGTTAAGAGCTTACCATTATACGGTGAGGCGTATTTCTGCAGTGCTTTTTTGTATTCCTGTTCCTTTTTAGGCAATTCCTTCTGAGAAAGTCCTTTGCTTAAAAGGTATTCATCAATAGCTTTTAATAAGCCCAGATATGCCACTCCGCATGCTGATTTGACATACTTTACATCAACATACCTATCATTCTCAATAGGGGATTTGCCTAAAATCTCCCTCGCATTATTTAAATATCTTATTGCTTCTCTCACTTTTACCCCCTAAATGTATCACTGCTCCCACGATGATAGTCTAACAAATGGCGTAGGGAAAATGGGTATGTAAATCTTAAATTTTATCGTGTATTGTGTATCTTGTATCGTGTTTTTACACCGGAACCGGTATCTTTTCCAGTATCTCCCTCATAATAAATTCCGCATCGTATATCGAGGTCCTTGCCTTAAGGATCAATCTGTGTCCGAGAACAACTGACGCAAGGTCCTTTATATCCTCGGGGACAACGTAATCCCTTCCCTCGTAATATGCATTTGCCTTTGCAGCCTTGAGTAGAAATTGTGCTCCCCTTGTACTTGCACCGAGCCTGATCTTCTCGCTCTTTCTCGTCTCCGTAATCACATTCATGAGATAATCGAGCAGACTGTCGTCTACCCTAACGCCGTCAACCATTGCCTGCATCGTAAGTATCTCATCGCTCGTTATCACCGGCTGCATCCTTTCAAGAAACTCAAGGCTCGACTGACCGAGCAATGCCTGCTTCTCATATCCGGCATCGGGATAACCTAACTTTATATGCATCATGAACCTGTCTATCTGACTCTCGGGAAGGGGAAATGTACCATGATACTCGATTGGATTCTGTGTTGCGATGACCATAAAAGGTTCGGGCAGTGTATACGTCTTCCTATCAACCGATACCCTTCTCTCATTCATGGCCTCAAGGAGGGCAGACTGGGTCTTCGGACCCGTCCTGTTTATCTCATCGGCAAGGACTATGTTTGCAAATATCGGCCCCTGTTTGAACTCGAAATTTTTTGTGTCGGGGTTGTATATACTTACACCGATAATATCCGACGGGAGCATGTCACTGGTGAATTGTATCCTTTGAAAAGAACAGTTTATGGCCTTTGCGAGCGTAAAGGCGAGCGTTGTCTTTCCAACACCGGGGACATCCTCGATAAGCAGATGCCCTCTTCCGAGGAGTGTGACAATCGCCATCTTCACGGCGTCCTTTTTACCTTTTATTACGGAATCTATCCTTTCCTGAAGAAGTCTAAGCGAATTGTTTATCATAAAAACATTGTATCACAGAATTCCGTTCTATTATCCCAAATGGTTATTTTTACCATGTTAAATTTTTAATGTATGATCTTTAGATTCCTTAAATTCGCTTGATACTTGCCATAATAACATGATAGTATTGCAAATGGACTTCCCCGCCGCAGAGACGGCGGGGTATCAAAAAAATAAATCGTACTTTGTCATTCCCGCTTGTCGGGAATCCTTCTGATCCCCTCTTTGGCAAAGAGGGGTTAGGGGAGATTTATTGAAAATTTATTTATTCAAAAATCCC
>JACQXD010000103.1 GCA_016208875.1 Nitrospirota bacterium | reverse complement strand
AGTCATTGATAGGATTTTGGGTAATAACAGCTTTATCATCAAAATGGAAAGATGCATGAAAGGTATTGGAGTATGCAAGCATACCGAGTATTACAATCAGAAAGATATGGAAAATAGGTTTATACAGAATATCTCTTATCAAATTGATTTTGTGATCAATAATTCTCTTTTGTCGCTATTATAAAGTTTGTCATTCCGAATGGTTGCCTGAATTGAAGAAATCTTAATACCGGAAGTAGAAGAACCGGCAATTTATTGGTAACCATCATACCGTGTGAAAAGGAGGCCATTATATGCAGACCGTTTCGCCTCACATTTTTTCTAAGGTACGAGAGCGAGAACTTTAAGGTTTTTCGTTCTTCCTTTACCAAGGCGGAATATAAAAACATAATCGGATTGTTTCTGTTCGGTTCGAGTATTATCACATATTTTCTTGAAACCCGTTTCATTTCCCGTATAACCTTGTCCATGTCTTCAACATGGTGAAGTAGGCCGTGACAGAAAACTATGTCGAAGGAATTATCCCGGAACTGCAAGTTACAGGCATCCATAACCGACGTCTTCTTAACGGGATTCATTTCTATCATCCTTTGAGAATAGTCAACACCGTACACATCACAAATCCTATCTAGATCTTAAGTAAAAAAACCATTCCCGCATCTAACGTCCAGGAGAGTTGTTTCAGGCGTTAAATCAACATAGTGCGATAACTGTTTGATCTTTGATAAAACATACGCCTTTATAACAGGATGTTCAGGGGACCTTCTCTTTTTTAAATCTGCTCTTTCCCAATATTCTTTTTGAAACATTTTTTATTACCTCGTAAAGTTACTAATAAGACCATAAGTAAAGCCCCGTGACCTTTTCAATTCTGTCATTGCGGCTTGTCCGCAATCTACCCACCCCTAAATCCCCTCCACGGAGGGGACAGGGGTGGGTTGGATTCCCGACAAGCGGGAATGACAAGCAGCGTGGTTTTACTTATGAACTCCTAAGTATATATTTTAATCCATTCTTAAATACCTTCCGGCTTTTTCCATCCATCTTCCGGGTTTACCGTCTTACTATTCTTCAACATATAAATGAGATAATTTTCAACAATAAGAATTAATATTATATATATGAACATAAAGGAAAATATTAGTGCTTTTTCTTTAGGAACTCCAGCCTGTGCGAGGTAAAGGATCAAAAATCCGTCGCGGGTGCCTATACCCCCTATCGAGACAGGAAGCATCGATACTAAAGAAGATAGAACCATACCTACAAAAAGGAATAGTGGAGAGACATTAATATCGAGGGCACTACCGAAAAAGAACAGGGGAGTATAAAAAATTATCCATGTAATTATTGTTAAAATCGATAGTGCAATAACCTTCCATACCGAAAATAAGGGCAGATCAACTTCGGCCTCCGTAAGAAGTTCATCAATTTTATCTTTGTATCTTTCAGGCGACAGCAACAATATAATTTTTTTTAATCTCTGTAATATAATAATCCTTTGTCTGAATACGACCAACAGACTCAAACTTATAACCGAAACGCTCATGACTACCGGGAAAGAGATATATGACGTTATTAGCATTGTCCCCGCAAAAGAAAGCAACAAAAGGCAAAACGTATCAAAAAAACTTTCGATGACCACATTAAACATTGCCTTACCGGTGGAAACATTATGTTCTTTTAAATAAAAAACTCGTGAGAGTAAACCCACCCTCCCCGGGGTAACAAGGCTCCAGAAAAAGGAGGATGCATAGTATACGAAGGCTTTTAGGTGAGAAAGTTCGATACCCTGTATCCTGATTATAAAAAACCATCTAAGTGTCCTCAACCAAATACAGAATAGACATAAAGGGATCGCCAACAAAAAATACTTCACCTCTATCAACCTAAATGATATCCATAGATAGTGCCAGTTCATTCTTGAAAGGATAAACACCATCAACAAAAGACCAACCATGTGGAAGATTATTTTCTTATTTTTCATCGCCACCGGTTTTCTCCCATGCTTCATCCAGTTTTCCGACAATATCGCAAACTCTTACTATATCCCATTTGCCGCTTCCTTGAATTCCATAAAGGGTCTCTTTGTACCAATTCAGGCGGTCTTTTATAATCGATGGGTGAAAATTAAAAACAACAGGTGCGCTCCTGTCCTCGGCCTTTGTTAGTGTATTCGAGATAAAAAGACCGGCATCTTTATCATCGAGTCTTAAATCTTTAAAAAGGTGATCGTCCTGAAGTGTTAACGGCAGCTCCCATAGCCGGCCGTTATTTATAGGGATAGGCCTGAATATTCGCCAGCCATTATTGTATGTTCTTAACGAGCTGTCGGCCCTGATCCCGCAGGCTGCAAGAGAATCAGCCAACAGCGGCGTCCATGCAAGACCCGGAGCACGAAAACTTATGGGTTTATAGGGGCTTAATTCCGTTAGTCCCTCTTTAATCATCTTTATCTGATACCTTTGTGAGCGAAATCCCAATGCAAGGTCATGCCATACACCATGCAGACCTATTTCGTGTCCCGATTGAGTCAGATCATGAAGAAGAGAGTGATCCGGTTTATACCTACCCCCTGTAAGGAAATGCCACGTTGAGAAAATACCTAAATCGTTTTCTATACGGGCAACCTTATCTATCCCTTTCACACAGGCAATCAGGTCAATGTCGTGAGTAAGAACAAGCGGTCTTGGAGGCTTGCTCCATAATCCGTTACCGGAATGGTTTTCCCTTAGTATCTTTTCGAGATAATGTTCATCGTTATTAAGATTTCCCTTTGTCCTTTGCAAAGAAACCTTTAATATTCTTGAGACAGGGAGGAAAATGGCTTCAGGGATTTTCGACAGAAATCCGGACAACACAAGACGCATCATGATTTCTTTTTTTGTTTGCAGTGCGTCCGGAAATAGCGGTTCCCCGATACCCTCGATAAGGTTAGTATTATAAACACCGTAAAGCCTTAAAAGTCGCATGAGCAGGTCTTCCGAAACATGATGATTAACCGTCATCTATCTCAAATGGCCCGATGATCGGCAAAAGAGGCATAGCAATTGGTGCAAATAGGATGTATAGGCCTTGTATGGTCAACAAACGGCATCCGCAATTTCATGAAAATGTCGCTATTCCAAAGATTCGGGTCTTTCATTATATTACCGTATTTTTCATCAGGAGGTGTATAGCAGCACATCTGTGCCCGGCCTTCCGCATCAAACATCAATGTCTGGAACAGAACACGGCAGTGTCTCGGATTCTCTCCTCTCGACAAAAGGCCGGGGAAGATAATATTGATTTTCCCGCCGTATTTTTTTCCCATCTCGTTTTTAAAGGAAAGATAATCCAAATTATCCTCGTAAAGACATAGTTCCGTCTTATTATCTACAGGGTAATAGTTCTGTAGAAAAACCACATCTGCATGCAGTTGTATCGCATCCCGAATTATATTCTCCGAGGTCCTATAGTTTTCAGAGGTCATAATCCTTTGCATACACAAAATAGGCGGATTGGCCCTTCCAAAAACCTTACTTTGATATCTCTCGATATTTGCCGACAGCCTTTCATAATACCGGTCGTAGCAGCTCAGGCCCAAAAAGGATAATCCGCTCCTATATATATCCCCGGACAAATCGGCAATGAGACTCCCATTGGAAAAAATAGATGTGACCAGCCCGGCCTTTCTCGCCATTTCGATAAATGTAAAAATATCCTTGTGGAGAAATACCTCTCCGCCGATAAGTCCCATCCTAACTGCTTTACGCATAAAAGGGAACAACAGTATCGCGCGCATCGTCTCTACAGTCAAATCACTGCCTTTCTGGAGAGCACCGTCCGGAATGCCTGCACAACACCATGAGCAGCGGTAATTACATCTTGGAGTCACATGTACCTGAACGGAAATCGGAGAATAAGGCAGATATAGTTTGTCCCCCCATTTTTTTACTGCGATATATTTAAAAAGATTGTACAATTGAGAAGGGACCGGCCTAAGAGCCATAAATTTTAAAAAAAATAATCTTTTCAGTCTTATATTCATCAATCAATACTCCGGGCCTTCGCCCTGAAGATTCCGGACATCTCCAACAGATATTTCAAGTGGCCGAATGCCATAAGGAGCCATCCGGGATTAGTTTTCATTATCGAACGAAATATATTAAACATCACGCCGGGATTAGTGTAAAAGCGTCTCGCTCCTTCCTTGCATTTTTGTTTGATAATATCGACAGGAAGACTGTGGAAATTGCCCTCTTTCTGCATATGCCAGATATCAGAGCCCGGAAGGACAGAGAGGACATAAAATGCGCAGAATGTCGGTTTGACCTTTAAACCGTAGAGGATTGATTCTTCCATTGTTTCTTCGGTCTCTCCGGGCAGTCCAAAAATAAATGCAGTATTATTCAGGATACCCTGTCCCTTCATAACATCGATCAGATCGGCTAAAGCCTCCGGCTCCTGAGGACTTCTTTTTATATTTCTCAATATCGTTTTAGAGGCGGATTGAAGTCCGGTGGTAATGGAAGTACAACCTGCTTCCCTCATCATAGGCAGTATCTCCCTCCTGCTCTTCATGAAACTCAAGGGATGCAGTATACATCTCCACTTAAGATCATATTTTCTTGAGATAAGTTCCCTGCAAACGGTCATGGCCCATTCATCGTTCATCCATGACCATATATCATCCTGAAAAGTAAGATACCGGACGCCGCGATCACGAACGAGATAGTCTATCTCTCTCAGCACATGTTCAGGGGAACGCAAACGGTATTTATGCCTCCATATCCTGTGAGAAATACAGTAGCTGCACCTAAAAGGACAGCCTCTCGACGTCATTATGGATGTATATGGAATGCGCATGTCGAAGACATGATAATCATAATACTTGTTCAAATCGAATCTATCCCATGCCGGAATAGGAAGATCGTCAAGATTCGCAATAAGAGCCCGTTCGAGGGTATGCCGTATCTCACCGTTCTCTTTATATGCAATACCCCTGATCTCCGATCTTTCCTTCCTTCCCCTGCAATAGTCCAGAAGTTCCACGATGGTTTCTTCCCCCTCGCCTATACAATATGCATCGGCACCGACATTCAGATAACTCTCACAGTCATATAAATCCGGCCCGCCTATTAATATTTTCAAACCCGGGAATCTCTGTCGCAATGAACTCACATATCCGATAAGATGATCCTTTATGGCAGAGGCAGCATAAAATCCTACAAATACCGGAGTTTCGGCTGCAACATAGCCAATCAATGACTCCTTTGTATAAGGCGTAATTGTAAAATCGAGGATTTCCGTCTCAACCCCTAACTTATGTAAAACAGCAGCCAGATAGGCAAAACCTATCTGAGGTTCTCTTTTTAGGTTGTAATCTCTCTTGCTTGCAAGTGCATAACTCATATCGAGCTGACCGACGTGCTATTATCTTTAAGAAAATCTCTGCACCTCCGAACAAATTCTTTATATCATGAATCGACCTTATATCTTTCAGTCGTGAAAAGATATATCTTGGACTCAGATAAAAAGACCTGTAAGCCTTTTTGACCCACCAATGTATCTTTTCGGCGGGAAGACCCGGTAAATTGACAGTAGAAATCTTATCGCTTACGATTGCGAAATCAACCCATTTCAGGTTCGGCCGTAGATAACCGGCCTCTTTTACCATACGATAAAATTCAGTACCGGGATATGGGCTGGCCTGGAAAAATGCAACTGTGTCGGGATTGCATTTTTTTGCCAGTTTAATAGTCTCCTTGATCGTATCTTCGGTCTCCCCTACATGGCCGATTACAAAGGCTAAGCCGACTTTAATCCCGGCCTTTTTTATCTCTCTCACAGCTTCGGCAGATATGGATAGATCAAGTCGCTTATTCATAGCCTTGAGAACTTTCTGCGACCCTGATTCAAGTCCCATAGCGACCTTGCCGCAGCCTGCCTTCTTCATTAATTGTAAAACTTCCGGTTGAATATAGTCTGCCCTGCTCATACACACCCAGCTTATATTAAGCTTTTTTTCTATAATGATCTCACAGAATTTTATCAGCCTCTTTTTATCCGCTGTAAAAAGATCGTCATTAAAATTAAACTCTCTTATACCGTAAACACTTATCAGATGCTCCATTTCTTTAATAACATTCTCGGGACTGCGATGACGGTATTTCCGATCCCACATCATATCGGAAAGACAATACGTACAATGGAAAGGACAGCCCCTCGAAGAAATTATATTTGCAGACATATCTTCCGATATACTCTTGGTTGGAGGAGAATAATAGAGGTGCATCGGGAGTAAATCCCTCGCGGGCAGGGGAAGCGAGTCCAGATCCTTTATCTGCACCCGTTTTTCGGTAAATTCAATAGAATTCCCCCTCTTATAACAGGTTCCCGCAATCCCATCCAGACTACGATTTTCCTTTATAGCATCGTATATCTCCAGAAATGTAATCTCTCCTTCACCGCGGACTACCGCCGTAACTCCGTCAATTAAAGCACTCTCCTCGGGACTACCTGTAGCATGGGGGCCTCCAAGCACTATAGGTAACAATGGTAACGCACCATGTATCTTACCGATCAGCTCCGTTATAACATCAAAGGATGGTGTAGTTGTAGTGATTCCTAAAAGACCCGGGTTAACGTTTATTACTTTCTGCAGCGTTTCATCATATGAAAATCCAAACGCCTCTGCATCGAGTATATTTATTTCAGTCTCGGGACGATGCTCCCTCAGATAAGCTGCAAGACAGGCAAGATTAAGAGGTGCAGAGAGGCCGCCATGGCCTTTAATTCCAGCATACCGGTTAAAAGAAGGATTTATTAATAATATTTTCATCTTAAAATACCGTTTATAACACACCCCCAACCCCTCTTAATAGAGGGGAGTTCCGGAGTTTCCCCTCTAAAAAGAGGGGAGTAAGGGGTGTGTATTTTCACCTTAAAATACCCCTATTTCGTCATGCCCGAAGTTTTTAATCGGGCATCCAGTGTTTTTGTTTCTGGATTCCCGCTTAAGGACTGCGGGAATGACATTTTTATCATCCTTTGTGCCGATCCCCAATCAAGTTGAGGACAGGCTTGTCGGCATGTTTGTTTCATTTAATCCAGATTTTCCTATACTGAAAGTGCCTTTAACCCGACACGTGCCTTGCGATAAAATTCTCCAAAGGAGCGAATCTTGGAGACTTCCTTCAGAATATAGCCCGGCCTGCGATAAAATCGCTTATATGCCAGTTGAAAAAGCTCCAAAAGTTCTTCTCTTTTCAGATGTTCTTCCCACACAGGCGTTTCGAAATTTTCGGCCGGATTCTTAGCAAACTCGCGCCAGTAATCCGTCTTGATCAATCCTTTATCCATTCCCAATTGATATAGATCGGTTCCGGGAAACGGCGTCATAATGGTGAATTGGGCATAAGAGGGATTTAATCTCAGTGCAAAGTCTATTGTCTCTAAAACGTCCTGTCGGGTCTGGTCCGGTCCACCGATAATAAAATCAGCCAGCGTTTCTATTCCTATCTTCTTACAAAGTCGGAATGCCTGTATAACCTCTTCGACCGTTATATTCTTTCTAAGCGACTTCAGCATGCGGTTCGAACCTGCTTCTACGCCAAAGGAAATACGGCGGCAACCTGCCTTCTTGAGTGCAATAAGAAGTTCTTCATTAACAGTATTGACCCTCGCACGTATAGAGAAGGTTATATTTAAGCCTTCCTCAGCTATCAAATCACATATCTCCAGTACCCGTGACTTTATAATAGTAAAGGTATCATCAAAAAACTGGAAACTCCTGATACCGCGATTTACAGCACGCTTCATATCGTCAACAACGCGCATTGGAGAATGGGTTCGGTAAATATTGCCCAGATGTGGACGATCGCAATAAATACATTTGTATGGACATCCCCGAGACGACATCAATATCGCAGCCTGTTCTTTCTCCATCGCAGGCATATACTTATCAATCCTGACAGCACTAAAATCAATCGGTGGTATCGTATCGAGATTTTTTATTAGGGTCGGCGGGTTGCCTCTTACGATGCTGTCTCCCGGACCGCGATAAAAAATACCAGGGACATCCGAAGGTACAGTTCCATTTTCTAAGTTATCGATGAAAAGCGGAAAAGAGAACTCACCCTCACCGGTTATAACATAATCAATGTCCGGGTTGCCGAGTGTCTCTTCCGGGAAGAGATGTGCATGGGGTCCTCCTAAAACTATAATAGTATCCGGCAGATTTTTTTTAATTGCAGCAGCACACCGGTAAACGTCGAGGAGATGAAACGTCAGCACCGTTATACCGACAATATCGGGCTTGAATTCAAGAAATCTTCCTATAAAGGCAGGTCTATCGAGACCTTCCGAAATACAATCGAGGATATTAACTTCGTCCCGAGGACGCATCTGCCTTAAAGAGGCATGCAGATAAAGAAGTCCCAGTGGAGGATAAACCCCAACATCCTCATCGAATATATCGGACATGTCGGCAGTTATCCTGTTCTTCAGAGGAGCTCTTAGAAGAAGGACTTTCATCTTAAAATAACGTTTAAAACACACCCCCGCCCCCTCTTAATAGAGGGGAGTTCCGGAGTTTCCCCTCTATTAAGAGGGGAGTAAGGGGTGTGTATTTTCATCATCCTTTATTAAATTTTCAATACCCCACAGTCTCTGCTGTGGGGTGTCCTTATATTCCCCCTTTGGCAAAGGGGGATGAAGGGGGATTTTTGAATAAATAAATTTTCAATAAATCTCCCCTAACCCCTCTTTGCCAAAGAGGG
>JACQXD010000201.1 GCA_016208875.1 Nitrospirota bacterium | reverse complement strand
GAAGTCTTCGGGGTGAATATCTTATCCTTATAAAAATAAAATAGACTACTCGCCATAAAAACAATTACGGCAATGATTATGAATATTCTCTTTTTCATTTTAAAATCCCTCCTAACCTCCCTTTGCCAAAGGGAGGAATCATACCCCTCTTAGGAAAAGAGGGGTTAGGGGAGATTTTTATTGTTCTTTGTGTTGTCGTAAAACATGTTTGTTTCATTTTTCCTTTTCCCCCTGACTGCTGCCGCCTGTCAATGCCTCAAGCCTTGCTATTGCCTTTTCCCTTTCGACAAATTGAGACCAGTAAAGAAGCTCGTAATCAATAAGTGCCTTGAGCCTTGTTATAACCGTAATCGCCTCGATCCTTCCGGTTGTGTATCCCGCAATTGCAGACTCAAAATCCTGATATGCCTTCGGCATCAATCCGCTCTTATATAGCTCCATCAATTTTTCTGCTGTCCTGAGCATAGAATAGTTTTCTCTAATCCCCGAGGAGAGCATAATCTTTGTTGCATCCAGTTCGTGATGTACCTCTGACAGGGAAGATTTTGCCTCAAGCACGGCCATCCTCTGTTTTGTCCTGTAGAATATCGGGATATTAACTGTAGTGGTAAGGCTCCACATATCCTCAAACTCTCCCCGCCTTTTAAAGAGACTCGCAGCGAGCGTGAAATCGGGATAATATTCTTTTTCAGCCATTCTGACCTTTGCCTCTGCCCCTGCAACCATTTTTTCTCCGGATATTACCTCGGGGGATTTTTCATAAGCGATATTAAGCAATTCATCCATGCCTCTTGTATATGACATATAAACAGGCTCAACCGGCCTACCGAGAGGAGAATTAACATCCCTTCCAACGGTTGTATTCAGCATTGCCTCTATCGCCTGCTGTCTCTGCTTGATCATTTCTTCCCTTTCGATGAGCATATATTTCTCTGTCTGGGTCATCAAAACCTCTTGCTGTGGTGCCATACCGGATGAATACCTTGCAAGTGCTGCATCTTCCATTCTCGAAAATAGATTTGTCTTATCCCTGATGAGATCAATATCCTTATAGGTAAGGAATAGGTCATAGTATAGCTCTTTTACCTTTTCAATAACCTCTACTTTTTTAGATTCATACAACGCCTTCAGACCCTCGGCATCTCTAACAGCCATCTCTCCCTTTAGCAATCGCTTGCCGGGAAATGGGAACATCTGGGACGCAGAGAACATCCACTGCGCACCCTCCATCTCGCCGTAGGTGTATCTATCCCATCCTTCATTCTGGTATCCGACCATAAACATCGGATCTGGAAGACTTTGTGCCTGTGGAATTCTGTATTCCGAAGTTGAGACCTTAAATCCGGAGACAATTAAATCATGGTTATTCTTCAATGCATCATCAATCAAATCCTGAAGCATCAGGTCATCAGCAAAGGCAGATGAAGCAGACAGCAGACAGCAGACAGCTATCAGTAAAAGCGATGCACGATGCATGATGCATGATGCATGATTCACGATGCATGATTCACGATTCATGATGCACACTGTATGCTTTTCTTTATCGTGTATCGTGTATCCTGCATCGTGAATCTTTTTTGTATCGTGTATCCTGCCCTTTTAGTGTGCATCCACATTAAATTTGACCGTTGATGTTTTTCCACCCCGGGTTATCTTCACTGCAATATTCCACGAACCCGCCATTGAAAGGTTCATCTTTGCCTTATATTCATTACCCTTCAACTCCGTATCTACCTTAGAATTCATTGCAGGCATCCCGGGCATTGCGGGCATTGAGTATTCGACCTTTACCTTTGCATCGGTAACATATTTTCCCGATGCATCCTTGATTTCTACCTCTATATTGTTGTCCCCCACAACAGGCGGGTTCTTGTCTATCTTTACCTCAACGTCATACTCCCCTGCCTTTTTCTTTACCTCGTAATCCTTTGCATAGGCAATACCTGCTATAAGCAGCAGGATTATCCCTACTACAGCCAACCTTTTCATATCTTTCTCCTTTTCACAGTGTGGTATTGTCAAAAGCTGTGGAGTTCTTCCTGAGTCTTCTTGCTATGCCGCTCATACTTTCACCCCCACCCTTGCCCTCCCCCCTCAAGGGGGAGGGTTTCCCTTATATCTCCATATGTTACAGATGTCTTTTTCATAGAACTTTTGACATTACCACAGTGTTATTTTACAAAATAAATGTCTCACATCAAGACATAGTTGTCAACGGCTAATAGCCTTCAGCTATCAGCTATTAGCTATTAGCTTTCAGCCTTCGGTTATCTTCACCTCCCTTTATGAGAAAGAGTATCAGAAGATTATGAAGATTTTTTGAAGATTTTTATAGAAAATTTAAATTGACCATATAGTACCGATTGTTTAAAATTACACGTGTATCTAATTTTGTTATTATTTCCGTTTAAAGGAGAAAACCATGGTACAGGTTGCTTTAGCTTTACTGGCTGATTGTGCAAACATTTCAAGAGAAGGGAAACTCAATATAATGGGTATTTTCGATCGCATAAATGCATCGAATGTCCCGGCTACACATCCGCAATTACAGCTCGTAATGACCCTTGAAGCCGATAGAGGGGATGCCGACAAAGAACATAAGATTGAAATTGAGTTGATAGATGCCGATGGGACAAAACTATTTTCTATAGGGGGAGACTTAAAATTTGGGTCTCCACTGCCTGGAGAGCAGATAAGGATAAATCATATCATCCAATTAAATAATCTAAACTTTAATCACTTCGGCAACTATGATTTTAAGATTCGTATAAATAATGAAGTGCGCAAAAGCGTTCCTTTATCTGTGGTTGAAGTTAAAAAGGCATAGGCATATCCATGCCTTTATTTTTCTCCGACCGATATCAGCTCGACCTCAAAGATCAAAACCGCATTCGGGCCGATAAGACTGCCGGCGCCTCTTTCACCATAGGCAATATCAGAGGGAATGAAGAGCTGCCACTTGGCACCTTCCTTCATTAATTGCAGGGCTTCTGTCCAGCCTTTGATAACGCCGCTGACCGGAAATGTTGCAGGTTGCCCGCGCTTATAGGAACTATCGAATTCGGTACCATCGATCAAAGTGCCCCGATAATTCACGGTTACCGAATCGGTTGCCTTTGGAGTCTTGCCTGTACCGTCCTTCATGACTTTATATTGCAGTCCGCTCGGGAGGGTTATTATCCCTTCTTTTTTCTTGTTTTCGGCAAGGAATGTCTCGCCTTCGTTCTTATTTTTTTCTGCCGATGCCTTTGCACGTTCTTGCTGTTTCGCCATCATCTCTTTTTGGAAGGCACTTACGATCTCCCTCGCTTCCTCCTCTGTTAATAAAGGTTTGCTGCCCGAAAACCCGTCCTTGAGCCCCTTTGTAAGGATATCCGGATCAATATCAAGCGATTGCCCTCTCATGTTTTTGCCGATACCAAGTCCGATGCTGTAACTTACTTTGTCCTTTTGAGTCTTTAGAACAGACTTTTCCCCGGCAGTAATAATCGCTGGTGAAAACATAATACATAAAATTACCATTAACCTTAATTTCATATCCGCTCCTTTCAAGAAAAAATTATTCTTAGATTAACCTAAAAACCATTGTTATGCAATCATTTATTTTGTTGCTGCAGCTTAAAATATATTCTAAACGTAGTTCCTTCTCCCAACCTGCTCATAACCTCAATCCTCCCGCCCATAACTTCAACGAGTTCCCTTACTATGGCAAGGCCGAGACCTAATCCCCCTTCTTCCCCCTTTAGCAAAGGGGGATTAAGGGGGATTTTATTTGTCCCTCTGTAGAAACGATTGAATATAAGCGGGATCTCATTTTCAGGAATACCTCTCCCCGTATCTTTAATCTCAATAAAAAATTCGTTCCCATAGACGCCGTAATCAATCCGGACCCAGCCTTTCTCTGTGAATTTCAGGGAGTTTGAGAGCATGTTCCTTATTACCCTTTCAAGTTTTTCCGTATCGGTGGTAACGAGCATGTCATTTTTACCTGTGATATTTATATCGAGTCCCTTTTCCTTAAATATTGGACTCATCTCGTTGACCAATCCTGCGAGAAATTCCCTTAGACTTATCTCCGTTGCCTTGCCCCGCGTGAAAAAACTCGCCTCTGCGGCAGTGATATCTTCTATCCCCTTTACAAGTTTGATCAACCTCTCAATCTCATTCTTTATATTTTCCAATCCCTTCTCTCTGTCTATTATCTCATCTCCTATTGCCTCGACATGGGTTTTCAGAATGGTCAAGGGAGTCCTTAATTCATGGGCGATATTGGACATCAGGTGTTTTCTCAACCCTTCTTCTCTCTGCAAAGACTCCGCCATTTTGTCAAAGGCTTCTGAAAGCTTTCCAACCTCATCGCCGGATCTGATACCTGTTCTTACTGCAAAATCTCCCCGTGCAATCTTTTCCGATATCCCTTTTAATTTCATTATCGGTTTTGAAAGATACTGGCTAAATAACAGGGCTATCAAGATTAATCCGCCTCCTGCAATCACAAATGACACAAGGAGGAAGTTCTCCGTCCTTTTTTTAAATGCCGCCTCTTTTTCTCTTAATTCTTCTTTCTGAAAAGACCGCGACAGAAGTGTCCCGATCCTGCGGCCTCCGATATGCAGGGGATAGGCATTATGTCTGCCGTCGGTTTTATGGGCATGGAGATGAAAAAGCCCCTCCATTCGGTGCCTCATAGTCTCCGAGAGCGATTCCATGACCTCGAGGGATGAGATAACCTCCCTGTTATCAACGTCGAGCACTTTAATATCGAGCCCGAGCATCATTGACCAGTGGATAGATTCCGACAATGCCTTTTTATCCCATCCACGATCGGAATAACTGCTTTCGACGGATGTGAGTATCCAGTGAAACTGATCTTCCCTGACTCCTCTGACATAGTTATCAAAATCCCGCATCATCAGCCACTCAAAGATGAAGTTTGAGAGAAGGGCAGCAAGTATTACGAATAAAAAGGCGAGGAATATTTTAGTTTTCATGCAGTTGATTATATGTGTTTTAAAGGAATTCTCGCAAGGGGAGGAACTAAATCTTCACAAGCATGGCATCTGAATGACACATCTTTAGAATATTTAATAATTAGCATTTATAAATATCTTGTTTCTATGTTATAGTTTAAAATCAACTGTTTAAGAAAAAGGAAAGGGTCTTATGAAAAAAGAACTTACCGAAGAAGAAAAAAAAGAGATGCCTCTCTATCCGATCGGCATAGTAGCCGAACTGATCGGTACTACCGACCAGACCTTAAGACTTTATGAGAAACATGGGCTGATAAAACCTGCCAGAAGGAATAAAAATAGATATTATTGTGAGAACGATATTAAGTGGCTGCGATGTCTCAGGGATCTTATTCATAATAAAAAGATAAGTATCGAAGGCATTAAAAAACTCCTCGAATATGCTCCATGCTGGGAGATAACACTCTGTTCCGAAGAGAGAAAGAGCAAATGTTCCGCCTATATAGACAGGACAAAGCCCTGCTGGGAACTGAACAGGATGATATGCAACAGAGAGAACGGTAAGATATGCGAGGACTGTGTAGTTTATCTTTCAAAAAAGATCACCGCAAGATCTTAATCCTTCTTCAAGACCGGAAGAACTACCGCTATGAAAACTGTTACTGCTAAGGGTTTGATAATTAATACACCCTGCGGTCTCTGCCGCAGGTCATTATAAAAAGACCCACAGGGTAAACGCCCTGTGGTGTCGCAATGACTTTATTTATGAATAATCGGGTTAAAATTCCTCTTCCGGAGGTTTCTCCTCGGATGGAGTTGTTGTCTCCATTGTGAGCGTTTCATCGGTAGACATAGTTTCTTCAGGTTTTTCTCCCTTTGAAAATGCCAGGACACCCATCCATATAAAGCCGATAACAGGTACAAGTAACAGCAGGCCTAACCACTTGTTTCTGCCGAGATTCTCTGTAATGCACATCCAAAGATAAGTGAATACAACGATATTCACTATTGGAATAAGTAGAATAAATATCCACCACCATTTCTTACCTGCAGAGGCAACAATGATCCATACCTGAACAAATGGGATCCATGCAAGCCAGGGCATGGGCACATTAAGTTTTTTAGCAATAAGAAAAAGGCACAGACTGTTGAAGATATAGAAAGCAATTCCTATAAGTAAGAAAATCAGGAAAAAACCTGCGAATAAACCTGCAAAACCGGCTAAAAATGCAGTGAATATTACAGCAATGTTTGTCATAGCCTTAACATCCTCAGGCTTCATTTTAGCAGGCGGCTGTACCTTCTTAGTCTCAGGTTTCTGCGGTTCAGCCTTCCGAGGCTCGACCTTTTGTGGTACTGCCTTTGTTTCAGGTTGAGTCACCTTTTTCTCGGGAGCAGCTTTTTGAGCTTCGGGTTTCTGAGGCTGTTTTGCCGGAGAAGGTTCTTGTTTTGCAATAGGCAGCTTCACAGTCGGCGGTTCCTTCTTAGCAGCCGGCTGTTTTGAAGGGGCAGTCTCCTTTTTTACCTCCGGCTTTTTAACTTCACCTTTGCTAACAGGTTCTTTCTGTTCCGGAACCTGTTCACCTGAGGGCTTTGTCTCTATAGCCTCTCCCTCGGGACGCTTCTGAATCAGACCGGCCTTTTCAAGCGAGAACTCGGGATCAATAAGATATGCCTCATTAAAATATTGTGTTGCCTCATCGAATCGTTTAAGCTTATAAAGGGCATAACCCATGAGATAATATGCAGCAGGGTTTGGATTCTTCTTAATATAGCCGTCTAAAAGCACAATGGCTTCTTTGTATTTTTTGCTGTTGTAATATTTGAGGGCCTTGGCATATTCCGTATCCATCTCTGCCAGAACTATATTCGATACTGCAAATAACCCCAAAAGCACGATAACGACAAAAATAACTCGTTTCATAATTGCCTCCATATTTATAAGGCTTTTCTACGTTAACAATAGAATAATCTTCGGCATAAAATTTTTCAAGTTTTTTAATCGCACAATCTTACACCAAAGCCCTTTACCTTGAGGTCCGAGAGTATCTCCTCCAAATGTTCCTTGCCTTTTATCTCGATTGTAAAAACCACCTTTGTCTTACCCACCGGCAGATCTCCGATAAGCCTGTCATGAACAACATTCAGGATATTACCCCTATGGGTTGCAATGACGCCTGTCACGACGTGCAGGCTCCCGGGAATATCGTCAACAACTGCTTCGAAAACCCCTATCCTGCCGCTCGACACAAGACCTTTGTGGATTATTCTGTCTATTAGTGTAAAATCTATATTACCTCCGCTTACGACAAGGACAATCTTTTTACCTTTGAACATAGCCTTATTTTCGATTAAGGCTGCAAGCGGTACCGCCCCCGCACCCTCTACAACGAGTTTTTTACGCTCAAGAAAAAGGAGCACCGCCATAGCAATGGAATCCTCCTTTACCAACACTATGTCATCCACATGCCTGTTCATAATGGCAAATGTTTTTTCCCCAACACTGCCAACCGCTATACCGTCGGCGAGTGTCGGCGATGGGGTAATATGTGCTATTTTTTTATCTTTGAATGAGATATAGGCCGAAGCTGCTGATTCTGTCTGGACACCGATAACCCTCGTTTTCGGGGATAAGGCATTCACAGCGACCGAGATACCCGAGATAAGTCCGCCGCCTCCCACAGGCACAAGCACAAAGTCGATCTCATTTAAATCTTCCATTATCTCTATACCTACAGTACCCTGACCGGCAATTATCTTCTCATCATCAAAGGCATGAATGAAGGTATGGCCTTCCTGTGAGATCGCATAATTCAGGGCGTCGTTAAAACCCTCTCCGTAAAGTACAACCTCGGCGCCATAACTTTTTGTGGCCTCCTGCTTTACTATAGGGGACGTTATCGGCATGACTATCTTTGCGGACAATCCGAGCCTGCCTGCGGCATATGCAACACCCTGAGCATGATTACCCATAGAGGCAGCTATTACCTTTCCGTCTTTTATGCCGGTCAGTTTATTAAATGCACCCCTGACTTTGAACGCCCCTGTCTTTTGAAGATTTTCCGCCTTGAGATAGACCTCTGCTCCGATTAATCGGCTGAAGGAATTTGAATAGATTAAGGGCGTCCTATGAATAAAAGGCCTGATATTTTTCAGAGCGTCCTTTATCTCGGTTATCCCTAACATGGTATCCTGATGTTAAATTATAGCACTTAAGCAATAAACAAAAAAAACACTGCTTAAATTTTTTCTGGACATTATTAAAAAAGATCGGTAGACTAATAATGTTTGAATGGCAGGATGACTTAACTTAAAAACCATAGCACCTCTAAAAACCGATTAGGAGGATGCAGGATGTTTCGAAGTAGGTCTCAAAATAGTGCCGTTACCTTCTTATTCTTATCTTTGAGTCTCGTCATAATCCTTTCCTCATCTCCAGCCTTTGCAATGTCCGAAGAAGAGAGAAAATGGCTCCTCCTTTATTTCAATGTCGAAGTCGTCACAAAAGAAGATATCGAGCTGACGAATGCACACACGCTCGCAGATGTGCTGAATACCGTGAATGGTGTACAGGTAATGTCTAACGGTGTAAATAATGAGGCTTATGTTTTATTACAGGCATCGGATTCTAGACATGTTGCCATTTTTATGGATGGTATCCCCTTAAATAACCTGAGTAATTTTCTAACAGAAGTCGGTTCCATCCCTGTCGAACATATTGAAAAAATAGAGACAATAAAAGGCCCGGCATCCTCTTCATGGGGTTCGTCTCTGGGCGGGGTAATAAATATTATTACGAAATCTCCGGCAGAAGATGAAAAGATCGATGGTAAATTATCTGTATCATACGGAGAGGAAGATACTGGGGATTTTAGGGCTGGGATAAGTAATAAAAAAGGCAAGTTCGGATATTATCTTACGGCAGGAAGACAGCAGACTGACGGGTTCAGGCCTGTAAGCGATGTTGGAAATAATAATCTATTTACAAAATTTACCTATGATATATCCGATAAGACGGATATCCTTTTTACAATGCTTTATGGAAAGACATCGAGGGGTAGATATGAGTTAATTGATTATGACGAGTCCGGATGGCAGAGATTCGAAAGATTGCATTCAGGCATCTTTTTAAATACCAGACCCGACAGCAGGTT
>JACQXD010000200.1 GCA_016208875.1 Nitrospirota bacterium | reverse complement strand
GAGTATCTGCAAGCCTTTGAATATGCTGACGGGTTTTGCTGATAAGATGATCAGTATCTGGCTTTGACCTCTTCATATGTATGCTATAATACTATAAGACATACATAATGTCAAGAAGGGGTTTACAAATGCGGGGATGCAGCCTGATCATATCCTCAAAAAAGCAGGTGCCCTGTAAATCAGGAGTCGAGGAAATTCTGGTGACACCATACTTATTTCTGGCAGCGGAAGATTGAAAAGAATGAGCCTTTGTGTTAGATTTAAGGCATGAAAGCAGAGTGGAAAAAGAGGATAGACATTATGCCTGACATCATGGGCGGCAAGCCTGTGATAAAAGGCACACGTGTTCCTGTTGAAGTGATTGTCGGTGGCCTTGCGGGTGGCATGTCTATGGAAGAAGTCTGCAGGGAATACAGGATTAAACCTGAAGACGTGAGGGCAGCCCTTGCCTATGCAGCAGAAACTCTGTCAGAGGAACATCTGATTGCGGTTTCTCATGATTGCGGTTTCTCGTTGACGAAAACCTGCCTTTTGGAATCGTAGAATTTTTGTCGTCATTTAAACATGATGTCTTTGATGTAGCTGCATCGGATATTAGAGGTTCTTCAGACGAAATTCTCTGGGCTAAGGCTGCAAAAGAGAAAAGGATTATTGTTACAAGGGACCTCGACTTCCCTATACCGAAACTGATACCTGCACCTTTTGGCGTAATGCTAATCCGTGTCCCCGAAAATTTCAAGGCTTTGTTAATTACAAATATTTTCAAGGACTCTTTTAAAAAAATAGAACTTCACGAACTTAAAAACAAAGTAGCTGTTATATAGCCCGGGTAGGATAAGGATTAGTCCGCTACCATAATTTGAAAACAAAGAAGGAATCGGCAGCGATTCTGCTTTTGTTGTTTATTGTATAATATTACGAACCTATTTTTGGAGAGGAGGAAATATGAGAAAACTATTTTTTTTATGTTCACTTTTCACTATTAACTGTTCGCTGTTGTTTTTCGGCTGTATCCAATCGGCCCGGTATTCTCCTGACGAGATAAAGGGTTTTACGCCTGAGACGCAAGAACATATTAAACTCGGTGAGGTTGTTACCGGAATGACAACATTGCAGGTAAGATATGCATGGGGTTCTCCTGAATCCATAAATATACTTAAACCGATTGACGATAAATACAGGGAAGAATGGGTATATTCAAAGATCGGCATTTTTAAGACGAGGCTTATTTTTATCGAAGGTAAACTTACAAATATCATAACCAACGAACCGGGAGTAGTTAAGGATGAGCCGCCGGTCGTGGGCGATCAGAAGCCTTCGGGCGGAAAACAATAGATGAATGGGTGAATAGATAGCGATTTTAAATAAGAGCATTAGAGCGTCAGAGCGACAGCGCGATAGTCAAAGAATTTTCCGAAAACCTGTCGCACTGCCGCACTATCGAACTCTCGCACTAATGAAACATGGAGACTATTGATGAAGGCTAAGGACATAAGGACTGCGTTTCTTGATTTTTTCAGAGAAAAGGGACACGAGACGGTAAAGAGTGCGTCCCTTATCCCTAAGAATGATCCCACGCTGCTTTTTACGAATGCAGGGATGGTACAGTTTAAGTCCATTTTCCTCGGAGAAGAAAAGAGGTCGTACACAAGAGCTGCCTCATGCCAGAAATGTCTAAGGGCAGGCGGAAAGCACAGTGACCTTGAGAATGTCGGACATACCGCAAGACATCATACTTTTTTCGAGATGCTCGGAAATTTTTCTTTCGGGGATTATTTCAAAAAAGATGCAATCCTTTTTGCATGGGAGCTTCTTACGGATAGATTTAAACTCCCGAAGGACAAATTGTGGGTGTCTGTTTTTGAAAATGATGACGAGGCTGCCGGATTATGGAGGGAATTGACCGGAATTCCTAATGAAAGAATCGTACGGCTCGGTGCAAAAGACAATTTTTGGCAGATGGGGGATACAGGCCCTTGCGGTACGTGCTCGGAGATAATCATCGATCAGGGAGAACAAGTAGGATGCGGTCATACCGAATGCAGGGTCGGGTGCGATTGCGACAGGTTTCTTGAACTCTGGAACCTTGTATTCATGCAGTATAACCGGGATGAGTCCGGCAATCTTACCCCGCTGCCGAGACCGAGCATAGATACGGGAATGGGTATCGAAAGGATTGCTGCCGTTCTTCAGGGAAGGTTAAATAATTTCGACACTGACATATTTACACCTGTCATATCCGCAATAGCTATAGAATCGAATGTGACTTATGGAAAAAACGGAGAGAGTGATACGTCCATAAGGGTTATAGCAGATCATATAAGGGCAACAGCATTTCTGATCTCCGACGGTCTTATGCCTTCAAACGAAGGAAGAGGTTATGTGCTTAGAAGGATTATAAGGAGGGCATCGAGGCATGCGAGGCTGCTCGGTATAGGTGAGCCGGTGCTTTATAAATTCGTTGATGCCCTTGCCGATTCTATGGGTGACGCCTATCCGGAACTTGTAGAGGAGAAAGACAGGACGTCAAAAGTACTGAGGTTTGAAGAAGAACGGTTTTCGCGAACTCTTGAGATCGGGATGAAAATAATCGATGAGATAATTTCAAGAGCGAAGAAGGCGGATATGAGATCGATTCCCGGAGATGAGATTTTCAGATTGTACGATACATACGGATTTCCGGTTGACCTTGCGAGGGATATTGCGGCCGATAATAATCTTATTCTTGACGAAGCCGGATTTCACAGGGAAATGGAGATGCAGAGGGAGAGGGCAAGGGCGTCATGGGTTGGAGAGGAAGAGGCGATCTCGTCAATATACAGAGAACTCATTTCCGAGATAGGGAAAACGGAATTTGTCGGATATGAAACGATGCAGTCGGAATCGGTTGTAAAAGCGATATTGAAGGATGGAAGGATTATAAAAGAGGCGTCAAAGGGCGAAGGCATCGAAATATTTCTTGATAAGACCCCTTTCTACGGAGAATCCGGAGGACAGGTAGGAGACACAGGAATTATTCAGAACTCAGAACTCAGAACTCAGAACTCAGAACTTGAGACCGTTGAGGCAGTTGTGATAGATACGAAAAAAGTCATCGAGGGTCTTTATTCTCATATTGTTAAAATCAAGGAAGGGAGATTAAGGGTTTGGGATAAGGTGAATTGCAGTGTAGATAATCAAAGAAGAAAGGCCATAATGAGAAATCATACGGCAACTCACCTTTTACAGGCAGCGATGAAAAATATACTCGGCGAGCACGTTAAGCAGGCCGGTTCGCTTGTCGCGCCGGACAGATTGCGATTTGATTTTACCCATTTCTTTTCTCTCAGTAATAACGAGATAGAAGAGATCGAAGAGACGGTCAATCACGAAATAGTCGAGAACATGAACGTCGAGGTCTCGGTTATGGATATCAAGGATGCGATTGCATCGGGCGCAACTGCCTTATTCGGAGAAAAATATGGAGAGACGGTGAGGGTTGTACGGGTTCCCGGATTCAGTTCCGAACTATGCGGCGGCACGCACTGTAAGGCAACCGGGGATATAGGACCTTTTGTGATTATCTCCGAGGGAAGCGTTGCGTCGGGTATAAGAAGGATCGAGGCAATGACAGGTGCAGCTTCATTTGACTACCTCAGAAATAGAGGAAATGAATTGAGAAGGATTTCGGATCTTCTAAAGACGGATAAGCCTGCTGAGAAGATTGAAAGGCTTATCGCCGATATGAAGGAACTGGAAAAAGAGAGAGAGAGACTTAAGGGTAGGGCAGCATCTGAAAGTTCAGTGACGCTCATCGAGAAGGCAAAGGATATAAACGGGGTGAAAGTCATTTCTTGCAGGGTTGACGACCTTGAAAAGAAAGATTTAAGGGTTCTTGCCGATAGCGTTAAAGAGAGACTCGGCTCGGGCGTTATAGTTTTAGCATCCACGCGAGACGGCGAGGCAGCACTCCTTTCTATGGTAACAAAAGACCTCTCAGATAAAATCAAGGCCGGAGATATACTCAAAAAAGTTTCTCAGCTTGCAGGCGGCAGGGGGGGCGGAAGACCCGAGATGGCAGAAGGCGGGACAAAGGAACTCGATAAGCTGGACAATGCCCTTGAGGCAGTGTACGATATAGTTAAAGAACAAGTAACAAGTAAGAAGTAAGAAGTGAAAAGTGAGAAGTAGGAAGTTAAAACTTGTATTAATCTTTTACTTTTAACTTCTTACTTTTAACTTATAACTTATTTATGGAGGTGTTTTATGGCAATTTTCGAGACGGTAAGGAATGCAATGCTTGCAGGTTTTGGTATGCAGCAAAAGGTCAGGGAATTTATTGACGAGCTTGTTAAAAAGGGCGAACTGAGCGAGTCTCAAGGGGCAAAACTCGTAAAGGAATGGTCTGAAAAGGCAGAAAAGGGGACGGATCAATTTACAAAGAATATTTCGGAGACATTGACCAAGACCCTGAATAAGATGAACCTTCCGACAAAAGATGATATCGAGAAGCTCAACAAAAAGGTTCAGACATTATCCAATAGGGTAAAAAAGCTTGAAGGAGTGAAAGAAGAGGGGCAGGAAGAATAGTCAATGCCTTTTAGTCTGCTCAGACTCAGAGCACTAAAGAATATTAATAGAGTTAGGCAGATCATAAATGTCTTCCTGAAGTATGGTTTCGGCCATGTAATAGATCAGCTTCGCCTCCATCGCTTCATACCCCTTAGAAAAAGGTTGAAGGCATTCGGCCGATGGCCTGAAGTAAAGGGACCGACTATTCCCGAAAGGCTGAGGATGGCATTTGCAGAGCTTGGTCCGAGTTTTATAAAACTTGCACAGCTTCTCTCGGCGAGACCGGACCTTATAACCGTCCCGTTTGCGGATGAGTTCAAAAAACTTCAGGATGAAGTCCCGCCATTTTCCGTAGAAGCAGCAAAGAGGATTGTGGAAGAAGATATTCGTTTTCCTATCGGTAAGGTATTTGCTGATTTCAAGGATAGGCCGATTGCAGCGGCATCTATTGCACAGGTTCACCATGGAACCCTTCTTGACGGAAGCGATGTAATAGTCAAGGTGCAGAGGCCGAATATACGGGAGCAGATAGAGACGGACATAAGTATTCTTACAACTATTGTCCAGTTGATGGATAGATATATCCCCGAGAGCAGGTTCTTCAACCCCACAGGTATCGTAGAGGAATTCTCAAGGACTGTAAGGAAAGAACTCGATTTCTTTGAGGAGGCCAAAAACTGCAGCCGCTTCAGAAAGAATTTTGAAGGGAATCCCGGCATACATATCCCGAAGGTTTACGGAGAGTATACCACCGGGAGAGTACTTATTATGGAGAGGATCGATGGTGTCAGGATAGATGACATTACTGCTATGGACAACATGGGACTCGATAGAAAAGAACTTGCAGGGACAGGAGTGGATGCATATTTTAAGATGATACTCGAGGATGGGTTCTTTCATGCAGATCCCCATCCCGGTAATATCTTTGCAATGCCCGATGGACGGATCGGATTTATGGACTTCGGGATTGTCGGGAGGGTTACGGATGAGATGAAAGAGACGATGGCAAATACGTTCCTTGCCCTTATAAATAAAGATTTCGACAGGTTGATAGATCAGTATATCGAGCTCGGACTCATTCCCGAAGAGGTTGACCTGATCGCATTCAGGAAGGATTTTAAGGCGGATTTAATTGATTTTCTGGAACCACTTTATGGTATGACTCTGAAGGAGATAAATTTTGCCGAATATATGGACACCGTAACACATTTGGCAATAAAGCATAATATGAAGATTCCCTCCGACCTTCTCCTTGTTAATAAAGCAATGCTCATTCTCGAAAACATAGGGAGAGAGCTCGATCCGAATTTCAACTTCATTGCCGCTGCAGAGCCTTACGCATCCAAACTGGTTAGAGAAAAATACAGCCCTTCAAAGATTTATGAAAAGGCAAAGAGGAATATAGAGGAGGTAGGAGACTTTGTTGTCCTGTTTCCACGTCAGATGAAGCAGATAATCAGAAAGGTCTTAAAAGACGACATCCATTTTAAACTTACCCATCTCGGCCTTGAGAGGTTCATAAAGGATATGGATAAATCAAGTAACAGGATAGCATTTGCCATGATTGTGAGTGCGATGATCATCAGCTCTGCAATAATGCATGCAACCGGTGTCCCTCCGACAATATTCGGTTTTTCCATTCTCGGCCTCAGTGCCTTTGCCTTTGCATTTTTCCTCGGTATCTGGTTAATCATCTCTATAATACGGTCTGGAAGACTGTAGAGAGTTTGTTTTTCAGTACATTTCAAAATAGTCTTGACTATTTTTCACCGCTATGAAAAAATAAGCTATGTATTCGAGAGGCATGTATATAAAAATCTGGCAGGAGCTTGCAAAGGATAAAGGTATGGTCTTCCTTGCCGGGCCGCGTCAGAGCGGCAAGACTACCCTTTCAAAGATAATAGCCAAATCTTTTGCCAACAGCCTCTATTTCAACTGGGATATTGCCGATGACAGGGCTATGTTTATGGAAAATCCCAAATTTTTTGAGCACATTGAACGAAAGGATTCTTCGGTTCCGTTCATAATATTTGATGAAATCCACAAATACAGGGGTTGGAAAAATTATTTGAAGGGCATTTATGACCGGTTTCACGAAGACTACCGTTTTCTGGTGTCGGGAAGCGGAAGACTCGATATATATCAGAGGGGTGGTGATTCCCTTGCCGGTCGTTATTTCCTTTTTCATCTTTGGCCGTTCACAATAGCCGAGCTGGCCGGACAGAATACCCTGATAAAGGATTTTCTTACAAATCCTTTGCGGATCAGTATGGAAAAGAGCAGAGAGTTTAAAAAGCTGTGGGAGCGGCTTTCTGTTTTGAGCGGTTTCCCCGAGCCCTATCTATCCGGAAAAGATACAACCTATCGCCGATGGTCAAACACCTACTCTCGCCAGTTGATAAGGGAGGATATCAGGGACATTGTGGATATCAAGTCGGTTCAGGAAATGGAGACGCTTTACCTGTTGCTTCCTTCAAGGGTGGGTAGTCCCCTTTCCATATCTTCGTTGATGAACGACCTCAGGGTTTCTTATAATTCCATTCGCAACTGGCTGTCGGTATTCGAGAGATTTTTCCTGACATTCAGCATCCCGACATGGACAGGTAAAATCTCCCGTGCAATCCAGAAGGAAAAAAAGGTCTATCTTTGGGATTCTCCGAGGATAAGAGATTCGGCTGCAAGGTTTGAAAATATGGTTGCCATAGAACTTTGGCGGGCCGTAACATTATGGAACGATGCGGGATTCGGCAATTTTTCGCTGCATTTTATCAAGAACAAAGAGAAACAGGAGGTAGACTTTTTAATTGCGGACAACAATAAGCCGTTTCTTCTGGCAGAAGCCAAATTATCGGATATGCATCCTTCAAAGACATTGATGGCATTTCAGCAAAAGCTGGGTGTTCAGGCTGTTCAGTTAACCGCGAACGGAGAGGGCTATCGCCTCATATCCAATAATACAAATAAAATCCTCGTTGCCCCTGCATATCAGTGGCTGTCTCGATTGCCGTAATCAGATCGCCCCAACATAACTTAACCTCCATTTCTTGACTGTACAATTCCCTGCGGGTTCAGGTTTATAACCTGAACCCAACATTTCTGTTGGAGATTGCTTCGTCATTTCATTCCTCGCAATGACATCTTGCAAAAATTGGTTTTGTCATTGCGAACGGGGTGAAGCAATCTCAAAGCCTTTTTGATTTCACTGAGAATTACTGGAGGCCGGGTTAAATTTTATAGGCAGTTTCACTCATTGACAATACCATTCACGCTGCTATAATCACAATAAAGGGATAAGAGGAATTTTTATGACAGGCAGACCCGGCGTATTATTGGTAGATGATGAACCTTCTACCTTGGATTTTGTCAGCGAAATCTTAGGCAGACAGTTCGATGTTGCAACTGCCGAAAATGGAACCACTGCGATGGACATATTTTCGTCATCGCCTTTTCCCATCTCGATAGTTGACCTGATCCTTCCCGATATGTCGGGAATTGATATTCTCACGAGGATTAAATCCCTCAGTCCCGAGAGTCAGGTCATAATGCTCAGCGGCTACGGAACTATTGATTCGGCTGTGGATGCTATGAAAAAAGGGGCGTTTGACTTTGTTTCAAAGCCGTTTCACTCGGAGTACCTTGTCCAGATACTCTTAAAGGCTTATAAAATGTACGAGTCGCTTAGGGAAAATAAAAGGCTTCGGGAAACAATCAATAATCTTTCTTCTACGGAATTTACCGGAGAGCATCCATCTATAAAAAAACTTTTCGATTCGGTAATGGCTGTTGCTAAGACCGACAGCACAGTTCTTCTGGAAGGAGAATCAGGGACGGGTAAAGAGATAATATCGAGGATGATCCATAAAAATTCGTCAAGGGCATCAGGCCCTTTTGTTGCCGTAAATTGCGGTGCATTGCCCGAGGGGCTTGTAGAGAGTGAACTTTTTGGTCACGAGAAAGGTGCATTTACCGGTGCGGGTGAGCGGTTAATGGGTCGTTTTGAAAGGGCAAACAAAGGTACCCTCTTACTCGATGAAATAAACACCTTGCCTTTATTCTCACAGGTTAAACTGCTGCGGGTCATTGAGGAGAAGTCTATCGAGAGGCTCGGCTGCGAAAAACCTATCAACGTCAATATACGATTAATAGCTGCCTCGAGTCAGAACCTGTGGGATGCCGTAGGGGAAAAAACATTCAGAGAAGACCTTTACTATGAAGGCGTTAAGAGATGCCGGAGGTAATAAATATAAGGCAGCAAAGATTCTTGGGATACCGAGAACCAGTCTTTACAGTAAGGTCAAGAAATTCAATCTCGATTAACACGCATAAACTATTCATTGTAAATTTATCAATGCAAAATTATCATTTCACATTTGAAATGATAATTGATAATTTTGAAGTTTTAAATTAGATATATACGGATTAAGTGTTTAATTCCCGTCTGTCTGAACAGATTCCGTCATATCCGGTATTGCTATCTCTTTAATTTTATTCAAATTTAATTTGGCAGGTATATTGCTAAATATGTTTTTAGGTCTCTTATAAACTTTAACTATCTCTTTGAAAATGGGAGAAACGGAGGTTCTAAAAAGGGAGGTTTTTATATGAGGAAGATAATTTTTTTGTTTTTGATTTCTTTGTTGTTGTCTGTCGGGATGGACTGAGCAGTAGATTTTGTCTGAATTCTGAACTTCGATGAGAAATGGAGGGTGGCAACCCTTAAGCCTGCATCTCCTATGAATATCTTTTCTTTAACACTTACACTTTAGACCTCCAGCCGTTTACCCTTTAAGATCATCTTTTTGAAAGAGTCGGCAGATAGGGGAAAGGAAAAGTAGAAACCCTGAATCTGATCGCACCCGTACTCCCTTAAAACTGCAAGTTGTTTCTCATTCTCAACGCCCTCGGCAATAGCTTTAAGCTGAAGATTATGGGCCAGGCCGATGATTGCCTTAGCGATCGAAGCACTATCCGGGTCGGAAGTTATCTCGCGTACAAATGCTATATCTATTTTCAGCTTGTTGACGGGTAACCGCTTGAGATAGCTTAACGAAGAATAACCCGTACCGAAATCGTCTATCGAAAGAGATACTCCCATGTCGTTTAATTCATTCATAATCTTTATTGTCTCCTCGACATTTCGCATGATAATACCCTCTGTAAGTTCCAGTTCCAGCAATGAGGGGGGGAGGCCTGTTTCTTCAAGCACGTCGCTAACCGTTTTCACGAGTTTTTTCTTATTGAACTGATAGGCCGATGTATTGACGGAAAGGCGTAAGCGGTTAATACCCTCTTTTTGCCAGACTGCATTTTGCAGGCATGCCTTACGCAATGTCCATTCGCAGATCGGTACTATCAACCCGGCTTCTTCTGCGAGATGGATAAACTCCGAAGGCGGGGCCAGCCAGCCTTTTTCCTGCCGGCGTATTAAAGCCTCCATTCCGATGACCTGACCGGTTTTTAAGTCTACCTGAGGCTGGTAAAGCAGGACGAACTCCTCTCTCTCAAATGCCTCACGAAGGTTGGCCTCTATACTCAATCGCTGGAATGCCTTTTTGCTTATCTGCGAGCTGTAGAATTCAAATTTGCTGTCAACCTGTTCTTTTGCACGATACATAGCCATGTCGGCGTTTCTCAGAAGGAAATCCGTTTGTGTATCATCAAAGGGATAAATGGTAATACCTATGCTGACTGTTGAATAAACATTATATCTTCGTATAGGAAACGGCTCCGACAGCAAATCAATAATCCTCTGTGCTATATCAGCGGCATTCTGTTCGTCGTGAAGTTCCGTTAAGATCAGGGCAAATTCATCTCTTTCGATACGCGCCGCCGTATCGTTCTTACTTACACACTTTAGTAAACGCTGTGCCGTTTCCTTCAGTAATCCCTCTCCGATGGGAGGGCCGAGGGTATCATTGATATTTTCGAACTGGTTCAATTTAAGTACCATAACTCCCACGAGATGTTTATGGCGATCTGCAAACCGGACAGCCTGTTTCAGGCGGTCGTTATACAGTGTTCTATTCGGTAGATTTGTAATAGTATAGTAGTGTGCCGAATGTTCTGCTTGTTTCAATTTTGTAATGTCGGAGAATGCCCATACATACTTTAAAGTCCTCCCTTTCTTATCCCTGACTGCATTGACTGAAAGGTGCTTCGGATATATCTCGCCGCCTTTTCGTTTACCCGATAATTCTCCCTGCCAATTTCCTTCTCGTTTAAGTTTGATCCACATCTCTTCATGAAATTCCTTATCGTCCCGATATAATTCCGCTGCCTCTATATTTTTGTTCAGGACGTCTTCTCCCGGATAATGCGTTATTGTTGAAAATGCAGGATTAACATATTCTATATTCCCGGAGGGGTCGGTAATGATTACGGCTTCATTACTTCTTTCCAGTGCCTCAAGGTAAATATTCCTTCTCTTTCTGTAATTTATAAATACGAGATAGACGAGTGGAACTATTACAATTACAGAAATTAATATATAGATCATGATTTAAAGATAATAGAGGTTATAAGGGAAGTCAAGGGGAATCGAGGTTGGATGTTTTACCTGTTTTCCGAAGCAGACGCATCCATCTTTACGGCAAGTTCTTTCCAGTTCAGCAATTGCAGGATGCGAACCTGTGAATGGATGAGATTGTTTTTTATGACGTGAGCTTTATCGGTTTCATCCGTGATCCCATAAAACGGGAGCATGATATAAAAGGCGCGGTCGGTATATTCCTGTATCGGCGTCAATACGTCATCCCTTCTTGTGTAATAAGGGTCTTCGCCTTCATCGCATTTCCTGTTGAAGACATTAAACTGCCTGCATGAGATCGGACGTATCGCATGGATCGAACACGATGCGTTTATCAGAAAAGGGCATGGTGCGTCTTTACTGTAACCCGACAACTGTTTTTGAATAAATAAATTTTCAATAAATCTCCCCTAACCCCTCTTTTCCAAAGAGGGGGTCAGAAGGATTCCCGACAAGCGAGAATGACAAAGTACGATTTATTTTTTTGATACCCCGCCGTCTCTGCGGCGGGGAGGTTCATTCGTCGTCGGGAAAAATCAGCCGCATACTTTCAGTCTCGAAAACTCACTCAGGGACCTCGATACGCAATCCTCGATTGCAAGACCGTTGAAGTAATTCCCTGTCAGAAGTAATCGCTTGCCCGCGATAAGCATGTCAATCTCAGTGATCAATCTATCATGCCCGACCCGCAGCGAAGGTACGGAATTATTCTTCGATACAACATAATCGAATTGCCGTTGTTTTACGCCGAGCACCTTACCGATCCGGTTGAGCTTTGCCTCTCGATCCATGAGTCCCGGTTTAAAATGAAAGGTAAAGCCCCGGTAATCATCATGCCTAACCGTATCTCTCGACACTATAGAGAAGAAACCGTTATTTCTCGGGAATATGCCTGCAAAGGGGTTTAAAGAGATCGCATCCTTTTTAATCACAATTCCGGTAGATTCAATGGTTTCAACCTTGATCTTCGATAGCCGTCCGGAAATCTCCGGAAAGACGTCCTTCAGCAGTTGTGAGGCGATCGAGGCGGGCGCAGCCAGTGCCAGAGCAGGAGACTCAAAGCAGGTGCCTTCTGCGGTTGTTATCGAGAAAAGATTATTATCGAATTTAATAACATTCACTTCCATATTAGTTAAAATCCGTATATTTTTCTCCGCGGCAATTGCATTCGCAATAGTCTGCGTCCCGTCACAAAATGTAAACTTTTTAATTATGTCCTTTCTACGCTCGCGTTTCTTGAAAAGCATGTCGGCAGGAAAATCATTGGCGTTTTGAGATATTACTGCATTGAAGGCAGGGGCAAACACCCTCTCAAAGTTCTTTCTGCCCACGATCTTTGAATAATACGATTCAATACTCAGTCCATATTTTTTTAATACGAATAATTGCGGTGCAGAGAAAAGAAGTTCCGGGAAATTAAGCTGGGAAGGGATGGATTTTATTTGATTATCGATAAGCATTTTAAACGAGACCTTCTCGCGTTTCATAATCTTATCGAGGATATGACAGTCCTCTACAATTTCTATCAGATTTCTATAGGAGTTGTAACAAGTGTGGGATCCAAGTTCAAGCCAGAAATTACCGTCAAAAGAATGAGAATGTAAGGCGCCCCCAATTCTGTCGCCCTTTTCGATAACCAGAGCATTGATTCCTTCTTTCGCACAGTAATGTGCAAGGCTCAATCCGCTTATCCCTGCCCCAATTATGATGATGTCGTATTTATCCATGATTTTCTCGGTTTTAATGATTATATCCTGAACGGCTGGGAAAAATAAATGTCGCATGGATTTTTTTGAGATTTGTTATATCATATTCTAAATGATGGTATTGGGATTAGGCAAAAAAACGTATGGAATTCAATGCGGTATATGTAATAGTCGCAAGGGAATTTAAGAAGTTTATCAGGGAAAGGTCCAGGCTTGTCTCTACGATAGCAAGACCTCTGCTATGGCTCTTCCTTGTCGGCGCCGGTATGTCGAGACTTGTTACGCCCGAAGGCGGCGTCTCGTACATACAGTTTATCTTTCCCGGGATATTAGGAATGACAATCCTTTTTAGTGCGATGTTTTCATCGATCTCGATTATATGGGATAAAGAATTCGGTTTTATGAAAGAGATTCTGGTTGCGCCTGTATCGAGGTTGTCTATAGTTGTCGGGAAGGCGTTGAGCGGGACGATAGTCTCGACTATTCAGGCTGCTATTGTGCTTGCCCTCTTTCCATTTCTCGGACTCAAACTTGGAATATTGAATATTGCTGCAACGATAATAATATGTATCGGTATATCCTTTTCGATATCCGCTTTCGGGATTGTTCTTGCTACCTTTTATGAGAGCTATGAAAGCTTCAGCGTTATAATGAACTTCATAATAATGCCGATGTTTTTTCTCTCCGGTGCGATGTATCCGGTAAAACTTCTCCCCTCGGTATTAAAATTTATAGCAAGGCTTAATCCCCTTACATATGGGGTGGATGCCCTGAAACATGCAATCTCTCCTTTATCACAGGGACCGATGAGCCCTGATTTTAATATTATCACCGATCTGTCCGTTATATTTGCGACGTCAATTGTGTTCGTGCTTGTCGGTGGAAAGGCATTCGAGAGGAAGGGGTAAAGAGGCAAATTCAAAGTGCAAAATGCAAAAGTGAAGAACCCTGCGGTCTCTGCCGCAGGGTTCTTCACTTTTTGCTCCTTGAATTTTGATTAAATTTTCAATACCCCACAGTCTCTGCTGTGGGGTGTCCTTATATTCCCCCTTTGGCAAAGGGGGATGAAGGGGGATTTTTGAATAAATAAATTTTCAATAAATCTCCCCTAACCCCTCTTTGCCAAAGAGGG
>JACQXD010000191.1 GCA_016208875.1 Nitrospirota bacterium | reverse complement strand
TTGGCTTGTTAAGCTGACACTCACGATACACGATGCAGGATACACGATACACGTTACAGAGAAGATGCAAGATGCCGGATACAGGATACAAGATAAAAATCATGAATCGTGCATCATGAATCTTGAATCATCTTCAATTGCTCTTTTCTCCGCTTTGATATTTGTCTGTCATCCTATCCAGACGCAAGCGGTTACTTACATAGTTCAGCGTTTTGCGTCACTTGCAACTTTTTTCTATCTGCTGTCGCTTGTGATGTACATAAAGTTCAGGATACATGATACACGATACACGATACAGGATAAAGAAAATCATGAATCGTGCATCATGAATCGTGAATCGTGCATCGTGAGTTATGCATCATGGATCATGTATCTTGCATCTCTCTTTTCCGCCGTTCTTGCTATGAAGACAAAAGAGATAGCCTTTACATTGCCGCTGATAATCACTCTTTATGAATTCATGTTCTTCAACGATTCACAATTCACGATTCACGATTCACGGTTTAAAAGGATTTTATATTTAATCCCGCTCTTGCTTACCATGCTGATTATCCCTTTAACCTTAATAAGCATAGACAAACCTGCAGGAGAGTTAATAGACGATATTAGTGAGATAACAAAAGGTAATACCTATCTCTCACGGTGGGAGTATCTTATTACTGAATTTAGGGTAATCATTACATATGTCAGACTTACTTTCTTGCCGATAAATCAAAACCTTGACTATGACTATCCGGTATACAATTCATTTTTAAATCCAGAAGTATTTTTAGCTTTTATGGTTCTTCTGATATTTTTTGCTTTTGGTATTTATCTTTTTTACGCGTCACGTGTTACGCATCACGCATTACGGTTAGTAGCCTTCGGCATCTTCTGGTTTTTCATAACCCTGTTTATCGAATCGGGCATCATACCACTGAGTAATGTAATCTTCGAACATAGGGTTTATTTGCCAGGCATTGGGTTTATCATAGCCTTTAGCACCGCTACGTTTTACGTTTTACATTTTAGGGCTAACATCCCTCTTGTTACTTACTACTTACTACTGGCTACTCCAATTATTATTTTTCCCCCTAGTACTTATCAAAGAAACATTATCTGGATGGATAGTGTAAGTTTGTGGGAAGATGTAGTTAAAAAATCGCCGGGGAAGGCAAGAGGACATTATAATCTCGGACTTACTTACTATGGGCAGAGACAACAGGATAAAGCTATTCAGGAATACAAGGTCGCGGTAAGGTTAATGCCTGATTATCCGGAGGCACATTACAATCTTGGTAATGCCTTTATCGATAAGGGATGGATTGATGAGGCTATCGAACAGTATAAAACCGTAATAAGATTAATGCCTGACTATGCAGAGGCGTATAACAATCTTGCCAATGCCTATGATGATAAGGGATGGAGCGATATGGCGGTAGAATATTATCAGACTACCGTAAGGCTAAAACCTGATTACCCGACTGCACATTATAACCTCGGAATAGCCTATGAAAAAAAAGGTTTGACAGATAAGGCGATGATAGAATATCAAACCGCTGTAAGATTGAGCCCAAATTATTCGGATGCCCATAACAATCTCGGTGCAGTCTATGAAAGAAAACAATTGCCGGATGAGGCATTAAAAGAATATCGGATAGCCTTAAGACTTAATCCCACCGATACATTAGCGAGAAATAATATAAACAGGATTCTTCGGAACAGGAAATGAGAAGGTAGGACAGCAGGGAGTCTACCTACTGCCCTACCTTAGAAAATTATAGCCTAATTCTCGAGGGTAATATTGAGATACTCGCTGTCGGTTACCTCAAAATGCGTCCCGGTACCCTCAACAGTACCGGGCATCAGGTTATCGGTTGATGTTACATTCCCATCCGTTGTCTCTGCCCATGCGGACATATTAAAGAAAAGCCCTAAAACTACTGCAATCAAAAACATAAAAATCTTCCTCATGTACTTATCCTCCTTTTGAATTTAAAGATTTCAGAAACCCTTCAGGTTCATTTGTAAATTCTTTTACCTCTCCCTGTAAATAATTGTGACAAAATACCATACCTCTTTTTTGTGTCAATTCGCGCACATCTTTTTCCGGAAAAGCGTATTAATTCCCCAAAAAATTATATGGGTAAAAATACCAAAATCAGCCAATTTTTAATAACGAAATAGATTTGTAATGCTAACTTCCTGTAAAAAAAGGCTCTTTCTTCGCACCCCTGTTCCTCTTTAAAACTATTCGTTGTTTATTAGAAAGCCTACTATTGAATCTTACATAAAAATATATCGCAATTATTATGCCTGTATTCCTATGAGTTTTTACATTGTTGCCACCCTCTAACGAAAGTATTACCAACAGATTATATTTCTGGTACATCCGGCTTTCATGCGGATGGCATTCCTGCTTACTATGTCCCACCTATTTATACAGCAAGCAATCCCAATTCTTCCGAAAACTTCCTGAATAATTCAAGCCCCTTCTTATGTTCGTCCCCGAAGTCATAGGAAATCTTTCCCCAGTAGGAAACCAGTTCGTCTTCGGATAAGATATTTCTCAGGGGAGAAGCAGAGGCAATTTTTTTAAGGTTTTCCCGTGCGAGTTCTTTTGCCCTGTCCAGATCATTCTTAAATCCTTCAAACATCTCTGGTTTTTCGGAACAGTACTCTTTTCTGTGGATCCATAAAGCGAATGTAAAAGGTAACCCGGTATGTTTATACCATATCTCCCCGAGGTCATAGGTATAAACAAGTTTTGAGTTTTGAGTTTTGAGTTTTGAGTTTTTTGTTATTAGTGCATCATCTCCTATCAAAAGATATGCAGCGGAATCCCGAAGTTGGGAATCGGAAATAGGAAGACAAATGTCTGCCTGCCTTAAATTGCATTTTATCTTAAAGAATTTTTTAAATATTATTTCGAGGAGAGCAACAGATGTTTCCGACTGGGACGATGTGAGCACTGTTAATCCATCCAGAGCCTCGATCGGTCTTTTGCTGAATAAGATAATACTTTCGACGGGTCCTATCGAGCTTATTGAAATATCTTCTATAAATGCATATCTGTTTTGACGCCTTAAATATTCGATTGATGAAGACGGACTTATATCAACCTCTCCATCCCTCAGCATTCGGTTAAGACTTGAAGGAACACCCTCTATAAATTCATACATCGAGCAATCGCATTCCCTTTCCAACATGTAGAAGATTGGGAACAGATTTGAATAAGAAAATCTGCCTATTTTAAGTTTATTCCGTCTCATAGGTATTTATCGATTACAGCCATGCTCAGGTTCTTTAAGGTAGCCTTTTCGAGTTCCTCGTCCGACATGGCGTTTAGATACGGGAAAATACCGATCAACGGCACAGGGCTGAGTTCCTTTATGACCTGCGGGTTGGTCTCTTCCGCTATGCCACCTTCGGGAGGATATGCGTAATTTATAATGATACCCGCAACCTGAATTCCTTCCTTTAAAGCATAATTTACAGTAAGCAACGTATGGTTTATTGTTCCGAGTCCGGGTTTTGATACAACGATTATCGGAAGCCCTAATTCCTTTGCAAGGTCAATAACAAAATAGTTTTTGCTTATAGGTACAAGCAGACCTCCGATACCTTCAACAATGATTGATTGATATGTTATCGCTAACTCATTGAATGCCTCTTTAATCTTATTGATATTGATCGCTGTCCCTTCTACACCTGCCGCAACCATAGGTGCCGACGGATGTTCGAAACAGTAAGGGGTTATTCGGCTTACCGTCTCGTCTATTCGCGCAATGCATTTCAGAAACATACCGTCCGGGGGCAACAATAAATCTCCCTCTCTAGTGCAGCCTGTTTCTATCGGTTTCATACCGCATACCTTGAATCCGAGAAATCCGACGGCCTTTATCAGAGCTGCTGCTATTACGGTCTTCCCGACCCCTGTATCTGTCCCCGTTACAAAAAAACCCTTTGGCATTTAACCTCCAATATATGATGACAGAAATTACTATTGAACGGATTTATTTTGCAGATATTCCTACAGCACACCCCCCTATATCCCCCCTTACTAAGGGGGGATATAGGGGGGTGAGGCAAAATACCTCGGAGGTCGCTGCAGGCGACCGAGAATGAGAGAAATAGTAATTTCTGCCATCATATAGACCTACAGTATCCTGCTCTCGAGACTAAAAACCTGGCCGGTTACATTCTTTGTCTTCAAAAAATGAGCAATAAACCCTGCTACTTCTTTTGGGTCCGATAATATACTTATTATGCTCTCCGATCTTGCCGTCTCCATGGCTTTTTCTGCTGCCATCCCCATCTCTGTTTCCATATATCCGGGAAGAATAGCATTTACCTTTATTTTATATTCGGCAAGCTCTCTCGCAGCACTGTATGTCAGGCCAAGGATGGCTGCCTTTGATGCACTGTAGGCTGCCTGTCCTTCTCTGCCCTTAAGCCCTGAATATGAAGATACATTTATAATATGTCCACCGCCGGATTTTATCATAACATGCGAAAATATCTTTATAGTATTGAAACAACCCTTAAGGTTGACCCTTAAGACCTCATCCCATTCGCCTTCCTTTAGCCTCGGCATCAGACTATCTTTTGTTATCCCGGCATTATTTATCAGGACATCAACCCTACCCCATTTCTTATAAACCGTATCAACCATTCCTTCGACCTGCCGTATATCGCCGACATCCGCCCTAATAATAAAGGCCTTTCCGATTTCATCTGCTACCTTTTTTGCCTCATTTTCCGAAGCAAGATAATTTACGACAACACTATAGCTTTCTCTGCCGAGCGATAAGGCAATCTCTTTTCCGAGCCCCCTCGAGGCCCCTGTGACCACTGCAACCGGCAAATCTTACTCCTTATAAGCTGACCATTAGCCTTCAGCAAGAAATGAGTAAAACCATATTAGTCATTCCCCGACTTGATCGGGGAATCCGGTAAGATATAGAACTGGATGCCCGATTAAGAACTTCGGGCATGACAAAAATATGTGCTTTACTAATGACCCTATTAGTAATTGAATAATTTTAACATAATCTCTACATTTGAAACCCCTCTTTGGAAAAGAGGGGCGGGGGGAGATTTTACGAAAAAATTACTATCATAAAATCCCCCTTCATCCCCCTTTGCTAAAGAGGGGATACTGGATAATAATATTTTTACCCGTAAATTTGTCGCACACCCACTTTGTCTTACGCTCTTGAACATTATCGAAAAATAGTGTAATTTTAGAGCATCATATTTTTTAAAGGAGATGATTTTATGGAAATCTTGTGGGCACCATGGAGAATGGACTATATACTGGGTAAAAAAGAACAGGGATGTATCTTCTGTACTTATCCAAAGGAGAATAATGACAGGGAAAACCTGATCCTCTACAGGAGCGATCATAATTTTGTCGTGATGAACAAATATCCATACAATAACGGACATCTCATGGTCTCTCCGTATATCCATACGTCCACTATTGATAATCTTGCCGATGAGGTACTACTTGATTTCATGAAGGTCGTACAGCATGCCTTAAGATGTATTAAAACCGCATTTAATCCCGAAGGCTTTAATGTAGGGATAAATATCGGTGCTGTCGCAGGTGCAGGTATGGAATCCCACGTCCACATGCACGTTGTTCCGAGATGGGCCGGGGATATGAGTTTTATGACCGTACTCGGAGAGATAAGGGTAATACCGGAACATATCACAGAGCCCTCTTTGGCAAAGAGGGGTTAGGGGAGATTTATTGAAAATTTATTTATTCAAAAATCCCCCTTCATCCCCCTTTGCCAAAGGGGGAATATAAGGACACCCCACAGCAGAGACTGTGGGGTATTGAAAATTTAATAAAACATCGAGTTAAAGAAATTTTTGAACAATGTCTGCATTTTCTGGGGTTAACCGTTGAATATCTTGAAGATATAGATCAGATAAAAAATCCCTCCGCACATCAGCAGCCATGATGGAAGTATCCCCTTTACCTTGACGACTATATATGCAATCACTGCCATCGAGAGAGAAAATAGGATATTGAGCATCTCTGTGCCTCCAAGATGCCATTTTGTGAACAGCAAGCCTACCGATACGGGGATTGCAGACTGGAAGACCATTGCACCTGTAATATTCGAGACGGCAAGAGTATCTTTCCTTTTGATCGTCCATGTAATGGAGTTGAATTTTTCAGGGAGTTCTGTTGCAACCGGGGCTATAAGAAGAGAAAGTATGAGCGATGAGATTCCCGATTTTATCGAAAGCAGCGTAATGTAATTCACAAAGATATGCGCACCTATAACTATCAATGTCAGCCCGATGAATATCTGTATTATTATCCATGTTAAATTGGACGGACAATCCATAATGAAACTGAAATGGAAATGCTCGGTGTATTCTTCGCCCTCTTCCGATGAATGGCTGAGGGATACCTTCACGAAAAGCACATAGATCATTAATAACAGAAAGGCACTTATATGGTTGAGTATTTTATTCCCGATAAGGGAGACAATTAAGATAATGATCATCGTCGCAATAAAAAAGAGGAGTTCGGTCTTTAACGAAACGAGGTTGGTCTGCATAACCGCCCTCTCCCTTTTCTTCAAGAGCCATAATATCGAAGAAACAGTGCCGACCAGAAAAAATGCCAGCGTGCTTAACATAAAAGGCGCACCCAGTATTGCGCCGACTGCAATTGATTCACTGTAATTCTTCTCACCGAATATAAGGGCAAGTATAGGCAGCAAGGTTTCGGGTAATGCAGTCCCGACCGCAGCAAGAATGCTTCCTGAAGTGGCATGGGAAAGTTCAAGCCTGTCGCCTATGCATTCTACCCCGTTCGCAAAGAGCTCACAGCCGAGCAGAATAATGGCCATAGAGATCAGGAGGAATGCGGTAATCGCAGTATAGCCGACCCCATCATGCGAGGACTGTCCCGAAAAAAGAAGAATAATATATATGACAATAAATGCTGCGGAAAATACCAAAAGCCTTCTCATCTTATTTTAACTTTCTCCCTTCTTTTCGCCTCGTCCCAGAGCGAATCCATCTCCTTGAGGGTCATATCGGAAAGACCTTTCTTCTTCTCAGCCGCCTTCATCTCTATATAGCGGAATCTTGAGATAAATTTGCTTATAGTTTTTCTCAAGGCATCCTCGGGATTAACGCCGACAAACCGTGAGATGTTAACGAGCATGAAAAATATATCACCGAGTTCGTCTTCTATCTCCGACTGTTCTTTCTTTTTAAGTGCAGTCTTAAATTCCCTCAATTCTTCGTTCAGTTTTTTAAGGACATCTTCTGTTTTTTCCCAGTCAAAACCAGCCCTCGCAGCCTTTTTCTGGAGTTTATGCGCCCTTAGTAATGAAGGAAGTGCCGATGGAACGCCTTCAAGGATCGAATCCCTCTTTTTGCCTTCTTTTTTTTTCTCATCCTCCCAATGTTTGAGAAAATGCTCTTTACTCTTGAATTTTATTTTTCCGAATACATGGGGATGTCTCTTAATCATTTTATTGCTGATTCCCTCGATTACATCCGATATATCGAATTCTTTATTTTCCTCTGCGATCCGGCAGTGAAAGACTATCTGAAAAAGGAGGTCTCCGAGTTCTTCCTTGATCTTTTCCGGATCCCGTTCATCCAGCGCCTCGAGAACCTCATATGTCTCCTCGATGAGAAAAGGTTTCAGCGAATCCCTCGTCTGCTCCCTGTCCCACGGACAGCCGCTATCACTCCTCAGTGCTGCCATAATATCAACAAGCTTTTTAATATCCATGACTATTTATGATACCAGATTAACTTATATTGTTTATAAGTTATAAAGAATGCCTTTTAAACTGCGGAGGGTATTTATTGAGAAGATCGGATAGAATTTATCAGGAGTAAGTAGACAATTCCGGGATTGCAGACAGTTTGATCTCACTACTTAACAATGCCCTTGATGCCAAAAACAATGGAAACGACCAGGAATCGGATAACATAATGCAGGCATTTATTAATCAGGTCGAGACTCTGTCGGGTAAACAAATAAGCGAAAGTGCTGCAAATATACTGATAAATGCAGCAAACTATGTTGTCAATAGTTAGATTTAAGGTATTAAAGCGGGTGGCAAAGACGCTCTCTGCCACCCGGAATAAGATGTTCACTTCATATTCAAATCAGTACGAATATTATTTGCCCTGTATATGGAAGGGTTTAGTCTATTTGCCATTTCAAAATGGATTATTGCCTTATCCATTTGTCCCTTTCTCTTATATGCAATTCCCATATTTAAATGAGTCCTTGCATTACCTGGTTCTGACCTTAATGCGATCTCATAATGTTCGATGGCTTTATCGATCCAGCCTTTAGAATAATAGTACAGGAAGCCAAGATTCGTGTTGGCTCCGGCATGATCGGGCTTTAGTTTTAATGTAATTTGATAATGTTCGATAGCTCTATCAATCCATCCCCTGCTGCAATAAGCATCACCAAGATTATAATGTCCCCTTGTTTTATTGGGACTATTACTCACAACATCCTCCCATAACCTCACTTTATCCTGCCAGACCGAATTCCTTTGGTAGGCAGCAATTGAGAGAAGAACTATTAGAGCGACAGGGCAATAGAGCGGTAGAGCGATAGAAAGAAAAGAAAAACTACTGCTCTGTCCTGACGTCCTGTCGTTCTGTCGCACTGTCGCACTACTACCCCTTCGTTGTATAACGCCGAATAAGGCTGTACCGAAAGCCATGATAATACCAACAGATGGTAGGTAAACCCTGTGCTCAAAGATTACATCTTTTATCGGTATGATGGATGATTCAACAGAAAGGGTAATAAAGAACCAGAGAATACCGAAGGGAATTAGTTTAAAATTTAAAGGGTTAACAGTTGAAAGTTGACTGTTTGACCCTTCAGCCCTTTGAACCTTTAAACCTTTAACCCATAAGTATATGCCAAAACCGAAGATTGCCAGAAGGAACAAAAAAGATAGGATTACGGCAGGTTCCAGAAATGAACTATATACGGGATAATCGTAATCGAGATTCTGATTTATCGGCAAAAATAATAGCCTTATGTATGTTGCTATTACCCTTAGCTGTGTAAAAAGATAGGCGTATCTTGGAAGCGTAATTGCCTCTTTTAGTTGTAAGTATCTTATCTCTTCTCCTGCGTCTATCACAGATGTGTCTATAGTAAACCCCGGACCGATAAGACTTAGAGGGATAAGTATAAGGACAAATAGGAAAGGTAGAAGATAAAGAAACCTTCCTGAGTTGGTACTTTGTAGTTCATAGTTTTTAGCTTTGCCGAAAAAACTAAATTCATAAAGAATGATGACAAATGGGAGCGTGAATGCTATTTCCTTTGTCTTCATTGCAAGAACGGCGGAAAATAACGATGCAAGATACATGATACATGATGCACGACTCACGATGCATGATTCACGATCCATGATGCACGCTGTAGGATTTTCTTTATCTTGTATCGTGTATCCTGCATCGTGCATCTTTTTTGTATCGTGTATCCTGAACTTTATATACATCACAAGCGACAGTAGATAAAAGAATGCTGCAAGAGATGCAAACCTTTGGTGTACATGCAATTGAAGATGATTCAAGATTCATGATGCACGATTCATGATTTTTATCTTGTATCCTGTATCCGGCATCTTGCATCTTCTCTGTAACGTGTATCGTGTATCCTGCATCGTGTATCGTGAGTGTCAGCTTAACAAGCCAATAAACAAGGATAGCGTTAAGAGTATGTATTGTGAGATTGAATATGTGGTAGCCTGTAACATTATGCCCACCGAGATGATAGTTAAAAGCAAAGGTGAGAAAACCAAACCATCTTGATCCTGTTGGAGGCCAGAAATTGTTCAAATGTCTCAGCTTATTGTTTCCGATAATATTATCGTCATCGAACTGAAACGGCACATTAAAAGTATTCGAATAGGCAAGAAGGCCAACGATTGCTATGAGAAAAAGATGAAAGATTGGGTTACGGAATAAATTTTTCCTTAATGCTTTACCCATGAATAACTATAACACTTTGCAATTTGATGGTTCAATGAATATGAACCAAATTATCTTTCTACCACACCAACGACAACAATGCCTTTGGATCGGACTGAACGCGGTTGTATCTGCATTTAATGATCATGCACTGCCCGGAGCGGTAGCAGTACCCTCCCCTCAACACCACATGGACATTTATCCCCGTCTTTTCACGGTAAGGACAGGGGATGTGGAGCTTTCCAGTAGACTCGGAATATCGCTTCTGCAAATAGTAATCTCTCATAATTAAGGCCATTTAAGATTATATCGTTTTATTTCGCCGTACGAAAACACCGGACCATCGGTACAGATATATTTTCCTCCGGCATAACAGTGACCGCACTTGCCAATCCCGCATTTCATATGTGCCTCTAATGTTGTTATGATATTATCTTCATGCATGCCCATAGAGGAGAGGTCTCTCATTACCGCATCTATCATTACGTGCGGACCGCATACAAATGCATGTGCATTCTTTACTGTAACCCGTAATTTATTCAGATGCTTCGTAACGATGCCTGTATTGCCTTTCCATGCCGTGTCCTTCTTATCAACCGTCAGTATAATGTGCATGCCTTTTTTTTGCCATGTATTAAGCTCGTCATTAAAAAGGACATCCGATGGATTCCTCGACCCGTAAATAAGCTGCAACACCCCCCTCCGTCCCCCCTTATTTAGGGGGGAATTCAAAGGGGGTATTCCCTTATCAAGGGAGGAATTAAAGGGGGGTGTTGTCTGCAAGACCCCATTTATCAGAGAGCGTAAAGGTGCTATGCCTATGCCTCCGGCAATAAACAGAATATCTTTTCCTTTTGTTTTGCCGATGGTAAATCCGTTTCCGAAAGGCCCTCTTATACCGATGATATCTCCTGATTTTAGACAGTGTATAGCAGATGTGACATGGCCAACCCGTTTAATACAGAGTTCGACATATTCATGTATCCCATAAGTCGAGGTTATCGATATAGGCACCTCTCCGACTCCCCACAGAGAAACCATGATAAATTGCCCCGGCTTGTAATTGAATGCATCTTCCGGCATAACTCTGAATAACTTAACGTCGGCAGTCATGTCAACAATCTCCACTACTCGTGCCTTTAAAGGAAGGTATATCTCTTTTAAATCAGTCCTCATTATTTCCTACCTTGAGTCTGTATGCTATCGTAGCCATATCAATCCGTCCCGGACATGTTATAGTGCACCTGCCGCAGCCGACGCAACCGAACCTGCCGAACTGCTCCGGATAATAAAGAAGCTTGTGGAAGTACCAACGTTTTGTCCTCATGATTTTTTTCTCAGCAGGCCAGACATTAACTGCCATCTTAGTGAAGCCTCTGAACATGCAAGTATCCCAATTCCTTAATCTGACGCCTTCTATTGCAGAGTATTTCCTGTCTATTACATTAAAACATGTACATAGAGGGCACTCGTAGACACAGCCGCCGCACTCAAAACACCTTTCTGCGACACCCGCCCAGAAGGAATCTTCGACACTACCCGAAAGTATCTTTTGCCTCGCATTCTCCAGATTGATCCTCTTCTCGAACATCGCATGGGAACTTAATATCGCCTCGTACTGGTCGTCATAATCGGACTTTTGGGGTTTTGAAAACAGGTGGCTAAATTTTTTTACGATACTCAGTCCATGTTCCGAGCCTATCTCAACAAGATATCTATCGCCAAGGTCTGAAAATTGTATATCGAATCCCGAACTGAGAAATGGTCCGGTTCCAAGCCCATTGCAAAAACAGGTCGGATCGGGTTTATTACAGCCTACCGAGATGAATACCGTATTTTCCCTTCTTGCCGTGTAGTAGTCATCGATAAACTTTCCACCATAGAATCTGTCGAGTAATCCGATTGCCGAGACGTCGCATGACCTGACCCCGAATATCAATCTTCTTTTACTATTTCTATAATTCTTTGTCCCCTCGGTGGAGAATCCGAACATCTCCTCTTTTTGCGGAAAAAGGAATTCCTTTGGGGAAGGGATCAGTGCCGGGCAGTCAAGGACTATCTCATGTATGTTCTCGACAGTCTTAAGGACGATATCGCCGTTCTCACCATGCATAGGTCCGATCAATAACATCTCTTTTCTCAATTGTCTCAGCCAATAGGACAAATTGCTCTTTTCAAGAATCATATCTTTTTTCATAACACAGGCTCGATCCTTACAGCACATACCTTATATTCCGGTATCTTTGCCAACGGGTCGAGGGCCGGATTGGTAAGTAGATTTACGGACGCCTCTCTGAAATGGAACGGGATGAATATAGTGCCCTTTGAAACCCTGTCGGTAAGATAAGCTCTAACTGTAATCGTACCCCGTCTCGATGAAACCTTGATCATCGAATTATGTTTTATACCGGCTGTATTCGCATCCTCGGGATTTATCTCTGCACAGCATTCGGGATACTCTCTTTCCAGCGTTGAAGTGCGGCGGCACATCGTGCCCGTATGATAATGGAAATAAATCCTTCCGGTAGTCAGTAAAAAGGGAAATTTCTTATCCGGAGATTCCTTTGGCGGTATATAATCCGCCGGGATAAATGTACCGAGACCTTTAGCAAATTTTTTCCTATGCAAAAATGGAGTCCCGGGATGATCCGGGTCAAGACACGGCCATTGCAGTCCGAAATTGCCGTCAAGTCTGTGATGCAGAATACCCCTGTAGGAGGGTGTAAGCAATGCTATCTCTTCCATTATTTCGTGTGTTGCCCTGTATTCCATGTTATAGCCCATCTTTTTGGAAATCTCGGATATGATCCTCCAGTCCGGCATCGAACCGTACATAGGACGTATTGCCCTGTTTATCTTCTGCACCCTTCGCTCGGTATTTGTAAAGGTTCCTTCTTTCTCTGCAAAGGTAACGGCAGGCAATACAACATCGGCAAACTCGGCAGTATCCGACATGAAGATATCCTGAACAACGAGGAAGTCCAGTTTTTCGAGTGCCTCCCGGATATGTGAAGAGTCGGGGTCGGAGATTAGAGGGTTCTCTCCAACTATATACATAGCCTTTATCCGTTCTGTCAGAACAGCATCAAACATCTCCGTAAGTGTAAGCCCGGGTTTCGACGGAAGTTTTCTTCCCCATGCCTGCTCGAATTTTTTCCTTGCAGACGGCTCTATTACCTTCTGATACCCTGAATATACATCGGGAAGTGCACCCATATCGCATGCGCCCTGCACATTATTCTGCCCCCTGAGCGGATTGAGACCTGTCATGGGCTGACCTATATGTGCGGTAAGCATGCAGAGATTTGCACAGGATCGCACATTATCAACACCTGTAATATGCTGCGTTATCCCCATCGAATAAAACAGCATTGCCCTCTTCTCGGTTGCATAAACCCTTGCAGCCTTCTTTATATCATGGGGCGAAACACCCGTAATCTTTTCGGCGACATCCGGAGGATACTCTCTTATAACCCTTTCAAAGGCATCGAAATTCTCCGTCCTCCGTTTTATAAACGGTATATCTACAAGCCCCTCGTTTATTATCACATTCATCATACTATTAAGTAATACCACATCCGTCCCGCTTTTCTGTCTCAAATGAATGTGCGCAAACTCGGATATCTGCGTCCTTCTCGGATCGGCAACGATCAGCGTAGCACCCTTATCTACGGCATCGAGCATATGCATCCCTATCATAGGATGCTGCTCCGTGGTATTCGAACCTATTACAAATAGTACCTTTGCATCCGCAATTTCACTGATGGAATTTGTCATTGCACCGGAACCGAATGCTACGGCAAGACCGCCTACGGTTGACGAATGGCATAACCTTGCACAATGGTCGATATTATTCGTTCCGATTGCTGCCCTTGCGAATTTCATGATCAGGTAGTTTTCTTCGTTTGTGCATTTCGCAGAGCTCATTACCCCTATGGAATCAGGACCGTATGATTTTTTTATATCCGTGAGTCTCCCGGCCACCAGCCGTATCGCCTCATCCCACGAGGATTTTTTGAATACGCCGTTTTCTTTAATAAGGGGATATTTGAGTCTTTCCGGGTGCTGTATGAACTCAAAGGAATTCCAGCCTTTTACACAGAGAGCCCCCCTATTTACAGGATGATGCCTGATCGGAGAGACACCGATAATGTTGCCTTCTTCTACGTGGAGATAAAGACCACAGCCACACCCGCAATAAGGACAGATCGTAGGAATTTTGTCCATCTTATGATAATTTACCATAGAAAAAAGTCATTTGGCTATTTATTTCGGAAATAATTCTTGCAGGACAGGAAATAGTTTCTTGAGGGTGATAAATTCAAACTTTCTTACTCTACAAACTCCAAGCCTGCGATTCTTTTGTTCCTGCCAGAAATTCAAATTCTCAATTATGACTTAAAAACCTTTTAAGTCTTTTTGCAACGACTTTGTATATCTCTTCTTTATCCCGTTTGCCTACACCGAAAATTTCCACCACTTCAACGTAATCCCTTAATATCCTGTAGACAACGCGATACTTCTTTTTATGGAAATAGAGCTTGTAAAAGCCTGTCAAGTCCATCCCGAGTTTGTTACCTAACGGTTTACCTAAAAATGGATTCTCGGAAAGGGCATTTATCTTTTTTGCAGCTTCTTTTTTTAAAGACCTGTCAAGCCCTTCAAAGTCTTTTTCTGCATCAGGGATAAATTCGATTTTATATGCCATGTCTCTTTTTTATCTTCTCCCAAGGTATATTCTTAGAACGGTTATAGCCTTTTAGTCTTTTCTCCACCGTTTCAGCGATCTCCACGTGTTCAAGGATGTCCTCTGCTTGTTTTAAAAGCTCATATTCATCTGCAGAGAGAATCACCGCTGCCATTTCATTGTTCCTGAGAACATACAAGGGCTCGCCTGTTTCGGATACTTCCCTGAGCTTTTGTGTAAGCTCTTTCTGCAGTTTGCCTACAGGAATCATTTTTTCGGTATTAACCAGCATATTTCACCTCAAACAAATTTGATAAGTAATATTATATATAAAATATTATGTATGTCAACAAGTAAAACACAAGGAGAGGAATTCAACCTCAAAATTTTCTTGCAATTTTTATCGGGAAGCGATACCTTTAAAAGGTAATTTCTATGGAAAACTTGTCTTAGGCATTGAGGTTTTAGAAAATGTCCGCAAGGTAATGGCTGATGGACGAGCTTCGGAAGATCAGAGAGCCTTAACTGTAACAAATAAAAAATTTACTTAGACTTTTTAGGATGATCTTCTCTGTAAGAAATAATAAATACAAAAATAGCAATTATTAGTATCCCAGCAAGTATTATATACAGTCCTGCAGACATTTATTCTCCCTCCTTCTTTTTCTCGGGAATTGCATAAAAACCAACCATAAAAACAACAAATGCAATAACAAAAAGAGAAAAGCCTGTTGTTAAAGAAAATCTTTCGGTCAAAGCTCCTCCAATTACACCTACAGTAAGCAGGTATTTTGTTACATCCATAAGCATTTTACCTGCTTCTTTTCTTCTGTCCTCATGTCTCATAATTAATTATACTGTTGTATTTATTTCTTGTAAAGTTTAGTTTCAAAGAGCCTTAACTGTAACTATGTCCAATTTTATCTATAAACCCTTTTGCAGCTTTGAAGGCGTCTTTTACAACATAAGTATCATACAAAAGCCCCCTATAATATCCGGCGATATGAAGCAGGTCATATAGCTTTTCAAACTCTCGTAACAGTTTTCCATTATGAACAGACACATGTTTCTGCAATGCTATTCTATAGGCATCTACAGATTTAGGAAGGTCCTTTTTAGTGAGTCCCTTTTTTAATAAAATCTCATTGATGGCTTCTAAAATCGCCAGATAAGCTGTTCCAAAAGCCTCCCTTACGGGTTTAACATCGGTGTAAGTATCATCCTCGATAGGGGCATTCTTCAATATCTCTTTTGCATTGTTAAAATATCTAATAGATTCTTTCATGGTTCTATACTATGATTACATTATAAACTGAAAAATTCAAGAGAATTTTAGGGAGGGGGACATGAAGATGCGGTTATTGTCTTTGTTTCTTGAATGCCCTTAAAACGTCTGGATTAAAGACTATATTCCTGCCGATCCTATTGTGTTTTAAGAGGCCATCCCTTACCCATCTTCTGACTGTTATCTCCGCAACATCAAGGTATTCTGCTGCCTCTTTGATGGTAAAGGGAGACTGCCTTATATCGCCGAACACTTCTTCATGGGTGTAATGCTCTTTCTCAAAACCGATTCTTGCAATAATAGAAAAGAGCCTTTCCCTTTCCCGTATCGGCATATCAAGGATTTCTTTATAGACCTTTCTTGCTGTTATCATAATTATTCAACCTCCCTGAGATATTGCTTAAGTTCACGATAGAAATGTTCATGCGTCCCTATCATGTAAAATACCATCGTATTGCTTTCTGTTTTATAGGCTATTAAGTATTCTTGTCTCTGAGATTTAAACTTATGCACTCTAATCCCTGATAGATCGCCTTTTTTAGCCTCTCCCATATCGGGATTGTTTATAACTTCTTCAACGGCATCTTCAATCGTCAACTGGAATGCTCTGGATTGCTTTTTAACAAACTTTTTAAACGGCGATTTGTATAAAATATCCATGATTATTTTAATGATAAGTTATTTTATCATGTTCGTCAACCCTGCTCTGTTGTCTCAACAGTTTTGTTGCCAATATTATCCTAATGCACCGAACACGAAAAACACGGGTCATATGCCCTTACGAGCATTTCGCAGAGAAGGATTATTTCTTCTTTGGGTTTATCTATATTTTCATTCACAAGCTTTTTAAGTCCTTCTTCGAGGCTCAAAAAATTATGTGCGGTGGGCGTCACGATATTTGCCTTCTCAATTATTCCTCTTTTATTCATCTCATACTGATGATAGAGCATTCCACGCGGGGCCTCGGTTACGGCAGAGCCGAAACCTTCTTTTACCTTTATCCCGACAAACGACTCTTCTTCCGAAAACCCTTCGAGATGTTCTATGATCTTCCGGATACCATGTACTATCTCTGCACCCTGTGCAATGATATTAAAGAAAGGATTTTTCTCCAAAGGCTCGAATCCTATTTCCTTCACAACACTTTTGGCATCGGAATGGAGAAGGTCAAAGCTAAGGTTAAGTCTCGCAATAGCACCTGTCATCAGCGAGCCCCTTCCCTTTATAACCGTTCTTTTTGCATTTGAATAAGAAATCTCGGATTCTTCAAAAATAAGTGGATAATCATTGGCATCTGCTTTGATCCCATGACTCGATGTGATAACGCCTTCGTTAATTGCGTAATCTTTTTTATTTGTGACAGCGACATATTCCGTATCGTTTTTAAAATCTGGGTAGTCGAGTTCCCGTATCATTTTGAGCGTTTCAAAGGCATCCTTTTTTACGGATTCAAGTTCTTTAAATTTAGGGAGCATTTCAACAACGGAATTAAGCTTAAAATAATCGGGCAGTGCAAGCACATAAAGATGTGCAAGATGACTTGCCATTATCTGGCTTAAGGCCATTATATCGCGAATTTTTTTGATCCGGGGAGTAGGCTCAAATCCGATTGCGTTCTCGATCGCCCTTATTGCCGTAGTCATATGGGAAACGGGACATATGCCGCATATCCTCGCTACTATATCGGGTACCTCGTCGAATCTTCGACCTACGAGAAAGCCCTCGAAGAAACGCGGGGGTTCCCAGATGTTGAGTTTGAGGTCTTTGAGCTTCCCGTCTTCTATCTCGATCTTGACGGCACTCTCGCCTTCCACCCGGGCGATATAATCCATATTAATCTTCATACATCATCTCCACCGCTTTTCTAAACTCGCCGGTAACGGCACCAAACTCGGTAAACTTTCTTATGATGTCATCCTTTGACAAACCCATCAGCTTGAACTTTTTTGCGAGGGCAGAACCGTTAGCTTGTTTAACGGGCCCGAAACACGAATAGCACGCCCTATTCATAGAGGGGCAAAGGGCGCCGCAGCCTGCATTAGTCACAGGTCCCATGCACGGGACATTATAAGAAACCAAAACACATGTATTGCCCTTAAGTTTGCATTCGACACAAACACTGTAATGAAGAAAATCGGGTTTTTTATCCGTCAAAACAGACGTCAGTGCCTCATATAAATCCCTTTCTCCGGGTGGACAACCACGGATATATCCATCCACTTTCACATACGCATCTATTGCATAAGGTTTAATGGAATGAATGGAAGAAAGTTTTTTGTAAACCCTTTTTTCGATCTCGATTTCAGGATCGGTTGCTTTGATGGCCGGGATGCCTCCGCTTACTGCGCATGAGCCTATGGCAAAGAGCAATGTACTCTGCTCTCTTATTCTTTTTAGTTCGTCAACCTGCCATACCTCTGTTACTGTCCCCTCTATCAGGGCTACATCAAAAGGTCCATCGGGAGTTCCGGAACTTGAAAGGATCTTTGAAAAAACAACGTCAAAGTTTAAAAGTGTTTCAAGCAGATATCTCTGCTCATAAAAAAAATGAAACTGGCATCCCGTACAGCAAGAGAATTTAAAAAAGCCGAGCCTTTTCTTCATAGTTTTTCTTTCATGATGCACGATTCATAAGGAGTGCATAAGTAAGACATCATTATTAAGGCTTTTTCTCATTTCAAGTGGGTAAATATTTCGTTCCTTATTTCCCCTCTATTAAGAGGGGACTAAGGGGTGTGTGCCTTTATTCGTACTATTGTTTCATAAACGCCTGGCTGCTTCTTTCAGCTTTGGATTATATTGTATTCTTTTCATTATAAACACACCCCTGCACCCCTCTTTTTAGAGGGGAACTTAAGACTACCCACTCAATATGAAAAAGAACCATTATTAAAAAATCTCCCCTTGCCCCTTTTTGCTAAAGAGGGGTACACACCCCTTATTCCCCTCTTGATAGAGGGGAATTTTCCCTCCCTTTGGCAAAGGGAGGTTCGGAGGGATTTTATAATTAATATCGTCATCTTATGACCGCATTATTAACTGTTAATTTTGCAATGATAAATTTGAAGTTTATCGTGTATCTTGCATCCTGTATCGTGTATCCTCTGTTTATAACATTCCATCAGGCAATCCCTTCACTTCTTTATAAGAAAACACGGGACCATCCTTGCACACAAAGAGTCCATTGTGCTGGCAATGACCACACTGGGCTATCCCGCACTTCATCCTTCTTTCCAGAGATACATAAATCTTTGACTGTGAAATTCTATTCATCAAAAGCCCTCTGCATACAAACCTCATCATTATCTCAGGTCCGCAGACAAATGCAATTGTCCTTTCAGCCCTTATTTTTACCTTATCCAATAATTCTGTAACCAGACCTACATTATATTTCCACATTTTTTTGTCTAAAACCTCATCCACTGTCGGATAAAGCGAAATCCTATCTTCCCATTCTTTAAACTCATCCGTATAGAGAATATTTTTTTCGTCCCTCGCACCGTAAATAAGGCTTACACTGCCAAATGATTTTTTTCGACTTAATATTGTCTGGATGATAGGCCTAATCGGTGCAAGTCCGACGCCTCCTGCGATCAGGAGAATATCCATACCTTCTGCCTCTTTAACAGGCCAGCCTCTGCCATAGGGACCTCTGACGAATATCCCGTCACCATTTTTAAGATTATCCAAAAAGCCCGTCACCCTTCCTACAGACTTTATCGTATGATCAAAGCAACCGTTGTACAGTATTGAACTCAAAGATATCGGTGCCTCCCCAACTCCGGGAAATCCGAGCATGTTGAACTGCCCCGGCGCCGGGACAAAGGAGCTTTCTATGGAGATCGTATATGTCTTCACTCCTTCAGCCTCCGGCCTTATATCCTTTATCAATGCCCTTAGAGGTCTAAGCGGATTCATTTCGATATCGTCTTATAGCTAATAGCTGATAGCTGACAGCTTTTAGCTAT